>NZ_CABSQO010000050.1:0-26059 GCF_902479755.1 uncultured Tissierella sp.
ATATTATATAGATACAATATGAATATAACATTTATTATGGTAAATATGAATAAAAAATGATATAATGCATTGAGAAACAATAGTTTGGGAGGTGTTTTTGTATGATAACATACTTCAAGAATCAATCAGACTTATCAAATGCTTTAATATCTGTCATAGATAAATATTGGGCGTTACAAATAAATGAAGAAGAATTTATTACTTATCTTAAGCAAGTAGCCGAAAACAATGAGGAAATGTTGTTCAAAAATAACGGCTATACAACTATTGTAAAACAAAAATTAGGAATCAAGAGATTAAATTTATTAGAAAAGATATTAAAAACAGAATCAGGACATTAGAGAGATTATAATATGATTGTCATTAATTAAGGAGGTTTTCTGTTGAACGATAATATGATTAATAACGTCTTTGAAGGCGATTGTTTAGAGGTTATGAAATTAATAGAGGATACATCAATAGATATGATTTTATGTGATTTACCTTATGGTCATACACAGAATAAATGGGATAGTATTATACCCCTAGATCTATTATGGGAAGAATATGAAAGGATAATTAAACCTAATGGAGCTATAGTTTTAACATCAAGTGGAATGTTCACAGCACAACTGATGTTAAGTAATCCTAAGATGTTTAAATATAAAATGATATGGGTCAAATCTAAATCCACCAATTTTTTAAATGCAAAAAAACAACCCCTTAGGAAATATGAAGAAGTTTGTGTGTTTTATAAGAGACAACCAACCTATAACCCTCAAATGACTGAAGGTGAACCTTATGATAAGGGTATGAGAAAGAATCAATTAAGTGGAAGTTACGGTGATTTTGAACCTGTTCATGTGAAAAGCAATGGAGATAGGTACCCTACAGATGTTATTTACTTTAAAACTGCAGAAAGTGAAGGAGATGTAGTACATCCAACTCAAAAACCTGTTGAATTAGGTAGATATTTAGTTAGAACATTTTCTAAGCCAGGAGATGTTGTTTTAGACAATACTTTTGGTTCAGGTTCATTTATTGTAAGTGCATTGTTAGAAGGAAGAAATTTTATAGGGATAGAAAAAAATGAAGATGTAGAATTGTTTAAAAATGAAACTATTGACTATATAGAGATTGCTAAAAATAGAATAAAAGAAGCATGGGATTCTTTAGATGAGCGTAAAAAGAAAAAGGTGAAGAAGGTTAATTTATTAAAAGAAAGCGGGTGTTAATAAGTGACTGAAGTTAGATGGAATGAGAGAAGTTGGGCTATTGAATTAATTTCTGAAATCAATATGATGTTGTCCACTTTAACATTAAATATTAAAAAAGCAGGTGGAGAAAATAGTGTATCAGCAGGAGGTAAGACATTATTCCCAGACCTGCTACTCTATTCTGACAGAGCAGGAACTAATATTATTCAAGGTTGGGAGCTCAAATTACCTGATATATCAACAACAGATGAAGAGCTTATTCTTAATGCTTCGAAAAAAGCAAAGATGCTTAATTTAAATAGCTTTTTTTTATGGAATTTTAATACTGGATGCCTTTACGTACTAAGACATAATGAATATGTACTTGAAAAAACTTGGTCAAGTGACACTTCCCATATTAGAACAAGAGAGGATGTTGAAACATATAGACATGATTGGCTGGAGGCAATAAAGAAGATACTATTAGAAATAAATCAGTTTATGATAGATGGTGAAATTTCTACAACAAAGGTTGAGTTCTTTATAACCAATAATATGTTATCGATTGCACTTATAGATAATAAAAATATACTTGCAGAGTTTTTAAAGCATGAAGCTCATAGAAACAGAGTTATGAACAGTTGGCTAAATAAGTGGTGGCAGGAAGTAAAGATGGAATATATATCTGATGAGCAAAATGTATTCCAGGCTTACTCTAAAGTTCTTCTTTTAAATTGGGTTAATAAAATAGTATTTGCCCATCTCATTAAAAAATATCACAATCCTGCATTATTGGTAAATACTATACAAGATAACATAACTATTGAAGAGGGCGTAGAAATATTTAAAAAAATAACTAATGAATGTGACTTCTATAGTATTTTTTCTCCAATTGAATATAGTGATAAGTTATCAACCGAAGTATGGAGATATCTTATTTCCTTAAATAAATTCCTTTCAAATAATAATTTACAAGAAATATCTCAAGAATCACTTCAAAGGATACTTGAAAACACTACTCAAATGGTAAAAAGAGAAATAAATGGTCAATATACAACACCATTAATACTAGCCGATATTTTAACAAGAATAACAGTCGATGATTGGACACAAAATTGTTTAGAACCTTGTTCTGGGACAGGCACTATAGCCAAATCATTAATAAAGAATAAAGTAAAAGTATTGTCGTTGGAGGAAGCACATAAAACTACATGGATATCAGATAAGTTCTCATTCCCATTACAAATTTCTAATATTAGTTTAGTAAATTATGATTCTATAAATATTCCATGTCAAATATTTCAAGCTAATGCTTTTGAATTAGAAATAGGTATGCCAATTGAAATTATTAATCCTAAAAATGGCGAAATAATTCAATTAGAATTAGAACCCATAGATGCAATAACTTCAAACTTACCATTTGTTGCTTTTGAAATATCGGACAGTGATGAAAAGGCTTTTAAGGTTGCTACTCTTGATAAAGTGAAGGAAGAAAGCAATATAAATATAAGTAAGAAAAGTGATATCTATGTAGCTTTGATATTTTCCTTATGGAATGTATTAAATATGGGTGGTAGAATGGGCATCATTACTTCTAATTCTTGGTTAGCAACGAGTTGGGGAAAACAATTTATAGAAGCTTTGCTTTATTATTTTAACATTGATAATGTCATTATTAGCGGAAAGGGAAGATGGTTTCCAAATGCAAGGGTAGTAACTACTATGTTAATATTGGAAAAAAAGGAAAAGTCGATTCCAGATGAAAAAAATTTAATAACATTTGGAATTCTAAAGAAAAGTATAGATGAAATGAAAGAAGATGATGTAAATACTATTATTGATTCAATAAATTTAAAGAATAGCGATAATTCTGATGTTATTAAAATCAATCAGTATTCTTTAGCCGATATATTTAAATTGAATAATCTGGGAATATCGTGGAATGCTTTGTTTTATGATATGCCATGGGTGCTAAATATTCAGGATAAACTTTCACCGATTAGTTCAATGTTTAATATAATAAGGGGTTCTAAAAGGGGATGGGATGATATGTTTTTCCCAAATGAGGTTTCTTGTATTGAATCCGAATATATAATAAAAGGGATTAAAACAGCTAAAAATGTTACCAGACTAATAGTAGAACCTGATAGTGATGTGTTTTGTTGTCCAGATTCAATAGATGAACTAAGAGAGAGGGAAGCAGTTGGAACATTGGCATGGATTGACAAATTTGCAGGAATGACAAATTCAACTGGAATTTTACTACCAATAAAGTTAGAGAATGATAGGAATAAAACACACGAAAAATATTGGTATGAACTAAATCCTATTTATGCTCAAGCAGAGTTTTTTACATCAGTAAATCCAAATGAAAGATTATTTTTTGCAAAGACAAATGGGGAATCCTTTATAAATCAGAGAGTAATAGGTTTAAGTTTAAGAGATGAGAATGAAGATAGCATGCTTATGTTCGCTTTAATAAATTCTACTATATCTATGTTTTTTATTGAATCCATTGGGTTCGGAAGGGGAGAAGGTGTACTAGATTTAAGCAAGAAGAGATTTGAAAAATTTATGATGCTTAATCCTGATATACTAACAGAAAAGGATAAAGAAATAATAAAAGAAAAGTTTAAACCTCTACTTAGTAGAGATATATTACCAACAAGAGATGAGTTAGAAATGGAGGATAGAATAGCTTTTGATATAGCTGTATTGGATGCATATGGATTAACAGAGTATTATGATAAAATTAAAAATTCTTTGATTAATATGCAATATACAAGATTATCAGTTAGTATAAATTGAAAAGAATAAGTAGTGTAAATAACATCATTGATGCTTTAATAAAATACTTATTTGACATTAAAAATATAGAGATAATATTAATCTAGGCACTCAAAGATGAGTGTCTTTTTTTGTCACAATTATTTGAAAAATGTAATGATATTGGGGTATAATGTTTGAAATGGAGGGAAAATTTTTACAAGGGGGATTAATGATGGGAGAAATATTTAAAAACGGTAGTAAATGGATAAGGACAGATTTCCATCTACACACAGATGAAGATAAAGAATTTAAATATTCAGGGGAAAAACAAAATTATATTAACGACTATGTAAGCAAGTTAAAGAGTGAGCATATTAGAATTGGTGCTATAACAAATCATAATAAATTTAATAGATATGAGTTTAATAAACTAAGAAAGGAAGCAGAAAACAACAATATTTTACTTATCCCAGGAGTGGAATTGTCAGTAGCAGATGGAGCTAACGGTATCCATACTCTTATTATGTTTAATGAAGATGAATGGCTAGAAAACGGAGAAGATAGAATAAATCAATTTTTAGATAGTGTGTTCTTAGGAATTAGTAATAGAGAGAATGAAAATGCTCGATGTAAATGTTCAATTATAGAAGTTATACGAATACTCGAAAGTATGAATAAAGACTACTTTATAATCATGGCACATATAGAAGATAGATGTGGCTTCTTTAAAGAACTTAGAGGTGGTAGGATAAGTGAGATAGCACAAGAAAAAATATTTGTTGAAAATGTATTAGGTTTTCAAAAGTTAAGAACTTATGATAATATTACTAAACTTAGGGATTGGATGGGGTATGATATAGCTTTTGTAGAAGGCTCAGATCCAAAATCTATTGAACAAATTGGTAAAGGGAAACATTGTTATTTAAAAGTAGGTGACTATTCTTTTGACTCTGTAAAGTTTGCACTTAAAGATATCCATAATAGAGTTTCATGTAATTTTATGCCTAATAATAAAACATTTATTAGATCAATAGCATTTGAGGGTGGAAAACTGGATGGAAAAGAGATTCACTTTGCTGAAAATCTTAACACTTTAATAGGGATTAGAGGTAGTGGAAAATCTTCACTATTAGAACTTATTAGATATGGATTAAATATTAACTTTGGAAGCAACTCTACAGATATGGATTACAAAAAGAACTTAATAAAAAATGCTATTACAAGTAGTGGAAAAATTATCGTAAATATTGTAGATAAGCATAATAAACACTATAAGATAGAAAGAATTTTTGAACATGAGCCACATATTTTAAATGAAAAAGGTGAAGAGTTAGGAATATCTTTAGATACAATTATTAAAAATCCATTATATTTTGGACAAGGAGATTTATCACAGACTGACAAATGTGAAGAAGCATTACTTGATAAATTAATAGGAAATTCAAATAAAGAAGTTCTAAGAAAGATTCAAAACAAGAAACTAGAGTTAATAGATAATATTAATAAGTTTATGAGATTAAAAGATATAGAAGAAGATATCAGAGAAAACGAAACTATAATAAATAATTGCAATCACAATTTAAAGCTATTTAAGAAACATGGAGTAGAAAAGAAATTAAATGATCAAGTTATATATAGCAATGATAAATTACATCTAGAAAATGTTGTTACTGTTTTAAAGAAACACTATAGGGATATAGAAGGTAATATAGGGGAAAGAACAAGTGAAATTATGGAGCTGTTAAATTATTCATCTGAAATTAATAATGATATATTAAACGAGTTAAATAAAACAATTAGTGACTTTATTGGAGCTTTAAACAAAATTTCTTGCCAAGTTGAAGTTATAGAGAATTTAGTTGATAGAATTCCAGAAATAGAAGAAAATTTTAATAATAAATTGAAAAGTATGGAAGAAGAATTTGCAAGGGTAAAACGAGAGATAAATATTCCTGAATTAGATATAAGTGATTTTATGAAATATAATAATAAATTAGAAACAGCTAATAAAGATATAGCTAGACTTGAAAAACAAAAAGATGAAAGAGAATGCTTGAAAACTTCAATAAAAAGCAATGTTCGAGAATTAAATAATTTATATTTAGAAGAATTTAATATATATTCTAGGGAAATAGATAAAGTAAATAATGAACAGGATAAACTTCAAATAAGTATAGGTTTTAAAGATGATAAAGAAAAATTTTTAGAGCATGTTAAAGAAAATTTTAAAGGGAGTGGATTACGAGCAAGCAATCATCTAGATATA
Organism: uncultured Tissierella sp.; assembly: GCF_902479755.1. Classification (NCBI taxonomy): domain Bacteria; kingdom Bacillati; phylum Bacillota; class Tissierellia; order Tissierellales; family Tissierellaceae; genus Tissierella; species uncultured Tissierella sp. The sequence continues at coordinate 6,211 of NZ_CABSQO010000050.1, forward strand.
TCTGAAAAATATGCTGATTATTTGGAAATGTTTTTAGATATTTATTTACAAGAAAATAAATTTAAAGAAATGATTCCTGATAACTATTATGGTAAAGTTGTAGAATTGTTTGAGTTAAACATTCAAAAATTAATTGAGTATAAAACTCCTAATAAAATTAGTATTAACTATCATAACAAACCTTTAGCACAGCATTCAATAGGGCAAAGAGCATCAGCATTAATTTTATTTGTATTAACACAGAAGGATAATGATTTAATCATAATAGATCAACCAGAGGATGATTTAGATAATCAAGTTATTTATAAAGAGTTGATAACAAATTTACAGCAAAAGAAAAATGATATCCAGTTTATATTTGCTACACATAATGCTAATATACCAGTACTTGGAGATGCAGAGCAGATTATAACCTGTTATTATAAAGACGATGAAATAAACATAGAGTCTGGAAGTATTGATAAAAGAGATATCCAAAAAAGAGTAATAAAGATTATGGAAGGCGGAAGAGATGCATTTAATAGGAGGAATGAAATTTATAAGCTCTGGAAATACAACTTATAAAAAAATAGAAAATTAAGGTAACCTTTATTTGAATGATTAATATAATGGACAACTTAACTTTAGGATATACAATATGGATTAAAATCATGATTTTATAAAATATAGTTTTATTCTTTAAACAAAGAAATACTAAGTAAATATTAATAAAGGGGTAAGAAGGCTATGAAGAAGAAAGAACTTAATGAGTTTAAAAAAATTATTATTGAAGAATATCCAGAAGATTTTATTTCACAGATTTATCCTTGTTACAATCTAGAGACAATAACTAATAATAATATAGACTTTCATAATTGTGCTAATATATTAAAATGTGAATGGATAAACAATGTGAGTGATTTTATAAAATATTTAAATCATAAAGAGTATAAAGCATATAAATGGGCAAGGTGCTTAGATGATGGGAGTAGTAAGGGTAAGGAACCAGAGTGTGAGCTTATTAATGATTATTCTAACAATGATAAATTAGTTGTAGAAGTTAAGTCAATTGTAGAACTAACAGATAAAGAGAAAAGAGAAAAGTTTTCTTTCATTAACTTTAATAAGATCATAGAAACTATGATAAATTTTGATAAACAGTTATTATACAAGTTGAATACAAAGCCGTATTCATTACGTATTTGTTCAGAAATAAAGTGGGGTAAAAATAATAAAATAGAAAATGCTGAATTAGTAATTAAAAATATAAAGAGAGCAATAGACAGTTCATTTTCTAATTCTATAGATAATAGTTTAAGTGAAGAATTTGAAGTAGGTGGAGCTAAATTTATATTTGGAGTACTCAATAAAGAATGTGCAAAAGAAAATGGCATTGAAACAGGGCTGACAATTAACGGGCCATTAAAAATGTCGAGCTTTAAGGAATTCATACCAGAATTTAATAAATTTAAGCAAAAGATAGATGAGTATATAAACAGTACAGTAGAAAAATTTAATGGTTATGATGAACATAGAAAAATTCTATTACTATTTAATGATAGCAAATATTTCAGTAGTGAATTAAAAAAATATCTGTCTGAAATAAAAAGGCCAGATATAATAAAAGAATTATGGTTTGCAGAATATGAAACACAAATTATAGATGAATATATGAATGAGGAAGTGGTAGGTTTAAAATATGAAATGATTTTAGAAGAAGATTAAATATAAAGGGGTATATCGGTGAATGTATTGAATTGGATTTTAAATTATTTTAAATCATTACTTAAAAATAGAGAACAGAAAAAAAGAGAGCTAATTAACAAGTATAGGCACATTCTTAATAGTTGTAATTTAGCAAATGAGCGTTTTAATACCTTATTTAATGGAACTTATTATATTAATTATCAAATAAAAGATAGATGGAAAACTCAATATAATCAACTATTTATTGAAACTGAACATAACAAGAATTACAAGAAAGCTAAACTTTCAAATGAAGAAATAAATAAGATAATAAAATTTATAACTAATTATTCCATGTTTCTTGAGAAGTGTGATGAATATAATTTAGAATTTGTTGAGAAAGAGAAAATTAATTTTAAGGACCTATTTGATAATATTGAGGGTAGAGCATTAGACAGTCAGCAGAGGGATTGTATTTGTAAAGATGAAATAAATAATCTTGTAATTGCAGGTGCAGGAAGTGGCAAAACAACTACAATTGTAGGGAAAGTAAAATATCTTTTAACTAGATATAAATATAAGCCAAATGAATTATTAGTCTTATCTTTTACTAATGCTAGTGCTAAAGAAATGAGGGATCGAATATTAAAAGAGACTGATGAAGATATTGATGTTATGACCTTTCACAAACTAGGAAAAGAAATTATAGCAGAGGTAGAACAAGAACAAAGGACTCTTACGAAAATAAACATAGAAGATTTCGTTGGTGAAAAATTTAATCATTTAACAAAGAAAGATTTAAGATATAATGATTTGCTTAATAAATACTTCCTAAGTTATATGAAACCTTATAAAAATCAATTCGACTTTAAATCACGAGGAGAATACTATGATTATCTAAGGGATTCTAACATTAGAACTTTTAAAAATGAAATAGTAAAAAGCTTTGAAGAAATGGAAATAGCTAATTTTTTGTATATTAATAGGATTAACTATGAATATGAAAGAAGATACGAATACAAGACAGCTAATAGAGAGTATGGACAGTATCAACCTGATTTTTATCTAACAGATTATGCAATCTATTTAGAGCACTTTGGAATTGATGAAGATGGAAATGTTCCAGAGTTCTTTCAAGGAAAAGATGGAAAGTCTGCTAAGGAAATATATAACGAGGGAATTATTTGGAAAAGACAATTGCACAAAGAAAAAGGAACAAAGTTAGTTGAAACATATTCTTGGGAGAAATCTGAAGGAGTCTTACTGGATAATTTAAAGATAAAGCTAGAGCAATTTGGAGTAGAATTTAACCCCATATCTAGGAATGAATTGTGGGACTTAATAGAGAAGGATAAAAGTTATGAACTAACAAGCTTTGTTAAATTAATGGGAACTTTTATAAATTTATTGAAATCAAATAATTATTTCATACAGGATATTAAGAAGAAAAACAATAGATTATCAATAGGCCTTGAAAGAATAAGAAACGAAGCTTTTATTAATCTTATAGTTCCAATATATGAAGCATATGAGGCACAATTAAAAAATAATAATGAAATAGATTTTAATGATATGATTAATAAAGCTATTAAGTATGTTGAGGAGGGTAAATTCAGAAAGATTTATAAGTATATTATAGTTGATGAGTATCAAGATATATCTCTAACTAGATATAATCTTATAAAAGCCATTAAGAATCAAAGTAATTCAAAACTATTCTGTGTAGGAGATGACTGGCAATCTATTTATAGATTTGCAGGATCTAATATAAAGTTATTTACTGATTTTGAAAACTACTTTGGATTTACTGAAAAATCCTACATTGAAACTACTTATAGATTTAATAAAAATTTGATTGATTTAAGTAGTAAATTTATATTGAAGAATAAAGCACAGGTAAAAAAACAGCTTAGAGCATTTAATGATAATAACAAACAGGCTTTTGAATTGGTATATGGAGAGAATCATACTGAATTATCTAAGTTGTTAAAGGAAAAACTTTTTGAACTTCCTGAAAATACCTCTGTTATTTTACTGGGAAGGTATAATCACAAAATTGATCTTAAGCCTTATTTAGATAAGGAACTAACATTTAACAATAAAAATGATGCTGTAAGATTAAGAGGTAGAGAAGACTTAGATATTAAATTCTTAACAGTGCATAAAAGCAAGGGCTTACAGGGGGATTATGTATTTATTCTTAATAACACTAACGATAAACTTGGATTCCCAAGTCAAATTGAAGATGATCCTGTTTTAAATTTGTTAATTGATAATAGTGATATTTTTAAAAATGCCGAGGAAAGAAGATTATTCTATGTAGCACTAACAAGATCCAAGAAGTATGTATATCTAATGGTCAAAGATAAACGAAAATCATCTTTTGTTAGAGAAATCGAAAAAGATTATAAGATAATTCAAAACGAGGAAAAAAATAAAAAGCCTTGCCCTGAATGTAAAGAGGGGCATTTGGTATTAAAAGCAGGGGTTTGTTACAATGGAAAGAATTTACCCGACTTTTGGGCATGTTCTAATTATCCATATTGTAAGCAAATTAAATCTATCAAGAAAAAGGAAATTTATTAAATGTTATCATACAAAAAAAGATTTCAGAAAAGAAATAAGGTGACATAACTAGTATTGAAATATAACTATGGGTATATCAAACTGTCACAGTATGCTACAAAGGAGAGATTTATTAACCAATTTGTAATTAAAGACAATTATTAAAAGATATAATAATACTTTATAGGAATTGTGAGGGATATAATTGAAAATAGATATATTTGAAAATGGAATTACAGCATGGAAAGAATCAATATTAGTATTAGAAAAAATATTAAATGGGGAAGTGGATTTCTCCAATTATAGACGATTTATTATTAATTTACAAAGTGGTCTTGAATTATTATTTAAGAAGATGCTATTTGATAAAAATGAATTTATGATATTTTCGTTTGATAAGTTTCAAGATAAAGTGCTTAAAGAATATAAAAATTCTACAAAGGAAGGAAAGAGTATTTTTGAATATGTGGCTTCTAAAAACAAGCAGTTACCTCATACAGTAAATTTTAAAGAGAGTTACCAAAGGTTGGTATATCTTTATAATATGGATTGCTTTAATGAAGAAATTATAGCAAATTTATTAAAATTAGAAAATTTAAGAAATAATTTAGTTCATTTCGAGGTGGATATTGACGAGGAAGTCGTAAGTAGTTTGGCAAAATTATTATTGGATTGTGACGAGATATTTCAAGAAAATATTGATGAATATGGTTGGGGAAACAATTATATTTTAGAGAATACAAGATGTATGATTAATAAAAAAGATTTGAATATTAACAAATTAATATCTGAAAATGTAATTAATCAGCAGATATTAAATGAATTTAAGAATGAAGCGGGTAGTTTTGTAGAAATAGATATTAACGACTATGAATTAATTGCTGAGATTATACAGCATCAATCAAGTAATATAAAACTAAGCAAAGATGAATTAATAAGAAGGATAGAAATGCTAGTTAGACATGGATACATTGAAGAAAATTATTATAATTTCAGTTATGGAAATGATGATATGGATTCTATTACAGTAATTGAGATAACTGATAAGTTTAAATCATGCTAGTTTATTGTAAATCATTGCATATATTTTTAATTTAGGTAGTGTGTATTAATGTTTTAGAATATTAAAGGGGGAAATTACAATGCTACATGAAAGCAAAGAAAATGAAAGAATAGAGGTAACTGAAGTTGGATTAAGTTTTGAAGATGTATATAAGCAAGACTATTTTCCAAAAGAATATGAAGAAGAATTAAAATTAGCAAACCTATTACTTATACCTAGAACGTTTAGAGATTATGAAATACCTGTATTTCCAGAAGGGACTCTAGAGTTTTTTGAATACATAAAAGATAGGGCTATTAATACAGATTTAATACCTGATATTTGTGTTTCTGATGAACGGTATAGAGAATTAGAGTTGCATTCAGACATAATAAACTTACCTGAATTAATAGTGAATAATTTTGCACTACCAATAATTACTTCAATAATTGCTTCATACTTTTATGACAAAATAAAGGAACGAAAAAAAGATATAAATGCAACTGTTAATATTACAGTGGAAAAAAAGGGGAAATCAAAAAAGATATCATATGAAGGTAATATAGAGAATTTCGAAAAAACAATGAAAATTGTCTCCAAAAATCTTTTTGAATAGTGGTGAGATTATGAATTTAGAACAATTAAAGCAGAAGTTAGAAAAGGAGAATGGATCATTTGATAAGGATATTACTGATAGATTAGCAGAGTTAAAAAAAGATGCTGTATCAAATAATAATCAAGACTCTGCAAAAGAAATATGGTGCTTAGAGCAAATTGCTTCCATTAAAAATCTTTATATCAAAATGTATGATAATCTTCTTGAGAAAAAACACTTTGATGCATGGCATAATTTAGAACGTATAGAGATTAAAATTGTTTATCTAAGAAGACATTTTAACTACTCAGGAAATAAATATAATTTGGAATTCATAGAAGAATATTCAGAAAAGTTTCAAAAGCTATTTCCATATTTTATATTTATGAGTCGCGAATCGATAATTAAAAAGTCAGAATGCTCCATTTGTGGAAAACCAATATCCATTAGAAAGCCATGTGGGCATAAAGTTGGAGATATATATAATGGTGAAATGTGTTTAAGAAAAGTAGTTGATATGGAGTTTCTAGCTATGGCCTTAGTAGAGAATCCGGTGGATAAATATACCGTATTGTTTCCAGAAGGAAAAGAGTATGACTATTCAATACTTGATAATTTGATGCAATATTTAAAAACACCTTTTGATAAATGGGATTTAGAAATAATAAAAGAAATTAAGCCAGAATATAAGGGTATTGGTCGTAATGATAAATGTCCTTGCAAATCTGGAAGTAAATATAAAAAGTGCTGTCTTAGATCAGGTGGAGATTTAATGGATCATCATAAAATACTACTTTATGATCAACCAGAGAAAGAAATAATACCAAATTTCATAACAAGTACTTGGAAAGAATAAAAAATGACACCTTCTATTAACAGAAGGTGTTGTATTATTTTATAAACCTACAGGAAATTTTTCTACCTGTTTTCTTAAATGATCAACATTTGTGTGAGTATAAATTTTAGTGGAGTTTAAATCTTCGTGGCCGAGCAATTCTTTAATTGAAATTATATCAACCCCGTTTTGATGAAGCAAGGATGCAAAAGAGTGCCTACATTTATGAATAGTATAACCTTTGTTACCTAGTCCAGATTTTTCTAAATACCTTCTAAAAAGATTTTGAAAATTACTAACACTCATTCTATTACCTTGATCAGAAATAAGAATAGCTCGATTAGTTAAAGGAAGTCTAGTTTGTAGATATTCCCAAAGGTCAGTAGCTAGTGGCTCTATTAAAGGAACAATCCTTTGTTTATTACCTTTAGCTTTTAAAATTGTGATAGTTTTAGCTTGAAAATCTACATTATCAAAATCTAAGCTTAATACTTCAGATCTTCTAGCCCCTGTAAATACCAGTAATTCAATCATTATTTTATCTCTTAGTCTATGTTCAGGAAAACGGGCATATTTTTCTGGTGCTTGAAGTAATCTAGTCAATTCATTTTCTTTGATATATATTGGAATGTTTTGCTCCTTTTTAGGTGCTTTAATGGGCAACATAGGATTTTTTTCAATATATTCAGTTTCTAATAAAAATTTAAAAAAAGATGATAATGAATTAATTTTCCTTCTTACTGTTTCATTTTTATAATTTTTATGCTGTTTTAAATATACTACATATCTTCTCAAAACTTGTGTTGTGATAGTATTAATCCTAGGTTCAATACCACCAATAGTCAAAAAAACATTAAAAATCCTGAAATCCGTAGTATAACTCGTTATGGTTGCTTCTGAAGCATTTTTTTCTGCTTTCATATAGTCTAAAAATTCATCATGATAATATTGTAAGTTCATACAAAATCCCTCCTTAATTTTAAAGAGCTATAAAAACCTTTAAGTCTAAAATGTTATCAAATAAACATTAACCAATTTTATGTTTTGGGGGTTCTGGATATAGTTATTTGGCTTATAGTCGGGCTTTAAAAAATTAAAAAGATAGAACTTAAAAATGGCTCAAAATAAAGGTTTGCAAATGGCTATTTTTCAAGGTTTGTATGACAAGAAGGGATATAGAACCCCAGTATCGACAGAACACGGCTTATAGACTTACTCGTATACATAATGTGAAACCTAAAGGGGTATAACCCTTTAGGTTTCTTTGTTTTTGAATATCCAATAGATTTATTTAAATTACTTAAATATATAATTTTTTCATTAATGAATTAATGTTAGATTACTGGGTATTTATTAGAAGGATAAATAGCAACCAATGAAATCTCTCATAGTTTTAAAGGACAAACTATTAAACTATTTGGCTAACTATCATATAATAGAGGAGGAAATAAATGAAAATCAATGTTAAACTAAAAATCATAGTAATAGTCTTATTAATTTTTTCATTAAGCAGTACAGTATCAGTATTTTACCAACTAGAGAAAATGGATGCTGATAGTAGAGTAATTAATGATGCTGGTTCCGTCAGGGGAGGGAGTCAAAGGCTTATTAAGTTGGAGTTAGTAGGTCAAAACTCTGATGAACTTATTGATTCAATAGAAAAAAAGATAAACGGATTAATCGATGGAGATTCTGAATTAGAATTGCCAAGGGCTACAGATGAAGATTTTATTTCAGCTATGGAGAAAGTAAGAATAGACTGGGAAGATATAAAGGAAACCATATATGAAAGTAGAAAAAGTGGTGATAAATCTAATCTAATAAGTAAAAGTGAGAACTTCTTTGATACCACTAATAAAGCTGTTTCTGCAGCAGAAGATTTTTCAAGGGGAAAGGTAATATTTCTTAAAATATTTCAAGTCATAATATTTGTTCTAAACCTAATAATTTTGGCATTTATATGGATTATGAGCAACAAAGGAATTTCTAGGCCGCTTATGCATTTATTTGAGGCTATAGATACATTGGATGTTTCGGAAAATATACCAGAAGAATTTATGGCTAAAAAGGATGAAATAGGACTATTATCTAATGCATTTCAGAAGGTCATAGATAGATTAAGGCATCTTATAAATCAGATATCAGAACTGTCTAATGAAGTAGCAGATTTTTCTGAGGAACTTAATTTAACGATTAATCAATCGGCTATCGCAACAGATGAAGTTGCTAGGGTAATAGAAGAGATTGCCAAAGGTGCAAATGAGCAGGCAGAGGAAACTGGAAGAGGAGCAATGGATATAGCCTATTTAGGTTCTTTAGTAGAGCAAGAACAGGAACTATTAAAAGAACTAAAAAAGTCTACTGAAGAGGTAAATACACTAAAGAATGAAGGAATTGAAATTATAAAGGAGCTTGTTGAAAAAACGGCGGCTAATAATGAGGCATCTCTAAAAGTTAGAAAGGTAGTAATGGATACCAGTAAAAGTGCAGAAAAAATTGAAAACGCAAGTCATATGATAAAGAGTATTGCAAGCCAAACTAATCTATTAGCATTGAATGCGGCTATAGAGGCGGCAAGGGCGGGAGAAGCAGGTCGTGGTTTTGCAGTGGTAGCGGAAGAAGTAAGGAAACTTGCGGAAGAATCTAATAATTTTACTGAAGAGATATCAAAAATAGTAATTGATCTTATTGAGAAAGTTGATCACGGTATAGTTATCATAGGAGAGGTGGAAAAAATAGCTGTTTCACAGACAGAAAGCGTAGAACTAACCAATGATAAATTTGAAGGAATAGCTGCTTCTATAGAAAGGATCAAAGAAGCCACAGAGATTATAAATAAATCTGGACAAGAAATGATAGGGAGAAAAGATGAAATTATAAGTGCTATGGAAAATTTATCTGCCATATCAGAGGAAAATGCAGCAGGAACACAAGAAGCTTCAGCTTCAGTGGAAGAGCAGACTGCATCAATGCAGGAGATTGCCAATTCTAGTGATTCCTTATCTGAACTGGCGATTAAGATGAAGGAAAGCATTGATAAATTTAAATCTTAAAATTTAGATTTAAATCTCAAATATATAACTGAATATTTCACAGCATTCATATATATTCAGATAATATATGAATGCTGTGTTTTTGTGCCTTGTTTTAATTGGTGATTAAGCTATTTAAAGATGTTAGATTATTAGTATAGTTTTTAAACTTATATTGTAATTTATTAGCTTTTCTATTATACTCAATTTAATATGAATATACCACAGAAAATACCTAATAGGTAAATCTACAGATAAAATTGAAATAAAATTGAGGTGAAAGAATATGGGACCTAATATACTAGGTGATATTTATCAAAAGAATACTAACAAAGAAATCCGAAAATCAATAGGCCAATACTATACACCTGATTTTATTATTAAATATATACTTAAGAAGACAATAGGAAAAGCAGATATTATAAAAAATCCTTATATCAGTGTTATAGATATTTCTTGTGGAGCAGGATATTTCCTGATGGAGGCTTATAGTATTTTAAAAGAAAAATTTTTATTAAGTTTAGAAGAACTAAGGGAAAAATACGGAGAAGATATATATACCTTAGAAAAAGAAGGACGGATATATAGTTTAAATGGAATTGATTATTGGAGAAAAGAAAATATTCATTACCATATATTAAAGCATTGTATTTATGGGGCAGATAAAGATAAAACTGCAGTAAATTTAACTAAAATAGGATTATTGGGAAAAGAGCCAACTAGTAAAATAGAAGAATTGAATATAGTGGAATGCGACAGTTTATATAGATGGGAAAAAAATTACATAGATGAATGCAAATTAAAAGAAGAAAATAAACTTATAGAGTTTTGGAGGAAAAAATATAATTATGTAATCGGTAATCCTCCATATATAGGACATAAACAATTGGATATGAGATATAAGCAGTGGTTACTTCAGGAGTATGATAGTGTATTTAAGGATAAATCAGATATTTCTTTTTGTTTTTTTAAGCGAATAATTGATATTTTATCTCCAGACGGTATAAGCGGGATTATTACCTCAAGATATTTTATGGAAAGTCCAACGGGAAAACATTTAAGATCATATCTAGCAAATAATGTAGATATTCTAGAAATAGTAGATTTTTATGGAGCAGAGATATTTAAAGGGATTGGTGTTGCAACAGCAATATATTTTTTTAAGAATGATAAGTCAGATTATAATAAGGTTACTGTAAATAAATTAATAGATGATGGAAATCAATTTGAAGATTTAAAAGATCTACAGGAAGTTATAAAATCTGACCTATTTGAAAGATTTGATGTAGAACAAGTTAATTTATATACAGATAGATGGATATTATCACCTAAGAGCATTCTTAATATATATAAGAAAATAGAAAGTAAGGCGAAAAAAAGGCTGGGAGATGTGGTTACATCCTTTCAAGGAATTATAACAGGATGTGATAAGGCATTTGTATTAACATCAGAAGAAATAGAGAAAAATAATATTGAAAGAGAATTATTAAAAAGATGGATAAAAAATAGAAATGTGGAAAGATATCAAGTCTCAGATACGGATTTATCTCTGATTTATTCAGATTTAATTCAATCAGAAAAAAAGTATCCTAATAGCATAGAGTTTATTAGAAACTATAGGGAAAGATTAGAAAATAGAAGAGAATGCAAAAATGGCGCAAAAAAATGGTATCAATTACAATGGGGACGAGACACAGCATTGTTTGAACAACCTAAAATTGTATTTCCATATAAAGCTAGTAGAAATAGATTTGCATTAGATTATAATAACGTATATTGTAGTGCAGACGTATATTCTATAATTATTAAAGAGGAATATAAGAATGAAATTCCATTAGAATATCTTGTAGGATTGCTTAACTCTAGTATTTATGAATTTTATTTTAAACTATTTGCTAAGAAGATGGGGAGAGGAATATATGATTATTATCCAAATTCTGTACTAGATATGAAGATAATAACTGAGGATATAATTGATGATGTAGTATGTAGAGTAAAACAAATAATGGATTTACTATTAATATTAGATGAGGATATGGATAATAAAAGATTGGTAGAAGAAAGAATATATAAACTAGAGGGAGAAATAGATAGAATTATAGGAGGTTATTTTAATATAGATGAAGAAGAATATAAAATTTATAGAAGATATTTAAAATAAATTAATCTATACTATATCTTTCAAATTGTTGTATAATATACTATGTCATATTAAACATCATGGGAGGAGAAAATAAATGTATGAGTATGCAACATCTGGAGTTTGCGCAAAGGATATAAAATTTGAAGTGGAAAATGGTATAGTAAAGAAAGTTTTATTTACTGGAGGATGTAATGGGAATTTGCAGGGTATTGCAAGCCTCGTTGAAGGTATGGAAGTGGACAAGCTTATAGAGAAATTATCTGGTATAAAATGTGGTAATAAAGAGACTTCTTGTCCTGATCAATTATCAAAAGCCTTAATTAAATATAAGAATAAATAGAACTCCTTATTTCTTAGGAGTTCTATTTGCTATTTAAGCCAAATTTCTGTTTCTAGTTCTTAGAATAATTTATAGATTCCTGTGAAAACTAATTTATAAATATACTTAATTATTAGGAGGAATTTAAATATGTTTAATACTATGGGGCCTTTTGGAAATAATAAATTGATGAGGAAAGATGGAACATTCTCACCATTCCTAACAAATTTTTTTGATAACGATTTCTTTTCTCCAATGAATTATTTTCATGGAAACTTTAATGTTGATCTAAAAGAAAATGACAAAGAGTATTTTGTAGAAGCTGATTTGCCTGGAATTAAAAAAGGAGATATAGACATAGATGTAAATAACAATTATTTAACAATCACTGCCAAAAGAAATGAAAATCAAGAAACTAAGGAAGAAAATTATGTCAGACGTGAAAGACATTATGGAGAATTTAAAAGAAGTTTTTATATGGATAATGTAGATGAAGAAAAAATAGAGGCTTATTTTAATGATGGTGTTTTACAAATTGTTTTACCAAAACTGACTAAAGACAATGACAAAAAGAAAAGAATTGAAATTCATTAATAAAACAAAAACATGATTAATTTAATATTAAAATAAAAATTTATGTAGACAAATAAAATCGTGATTATTTAAATAATCACGATTTTATTTGTGTGTGTGTCATAAAATTAATATATACTTAATAACTTCTCAATTGGAAGGTATTAATGCCTCATTTAATTCCCTAAAAGATATCTATTCTGCAAAAAACGAAAAGACAGAGAGGTTGGGCGGCATGAAAATTATTGCCACTCTACCTCCCTGTCCTTGTATCTGAAAGTTTCCTCATAATATGTATTATGAGTTGCTTCTTCGATGCTTGATTCAACAAGTCTCTCCAGGGAACGCGTCAGATTATTGTTAATTACCTGAGAGTTTCAGAATAAGATGAGTGATATCTTAACTCCTTGCTCCTACGGTTATCCTAATTGATATTTCCAATAATCTTCATTCGCTTATTAAATTATCTAACAGATAATATGTTACCATGAATATTAAATAATTTCAAGTAAAATATATTTTTTTTATAATAAAATTATGAAATATAGATAATCTTAATAATATAGAGATAATAAAGATAAAGAAAAAGAACTTCTAGTCAGCAATAGAAGTTCTTTTTCTTTGTTTTTTTATAAGAGAGAGTGAATTTGTTATTTAAGAGATACTATTTTTGTGTGTGAAGAAATATGATCTTCATAGAAATAATCAATATCTTTATATTTACCATTTTTTCTCATAAGAGGATGAAAATTACCTGATTTAAGAGCTTCTATAAAGTCTCTATGATCTCTTATAGTGTCATAGAATTTGGTAGCATATGTCCCAAGTTTCTCAAGCTTATGAGCGTCACTAGCACCTAAAGAGGGCAGGTTTAACTCAGTAGCTAGGGCATAAGATTGCAAATTATGGTATGAATATGTGCTGCCATTGAAGGATTCTATTCCATCTAATAAATGGCTAAGCTTTCTCATGTTTTCCCCTATACCACGATTATTATTTCTGAAAGGGTGAGCTGCAATGGCAGCACCATTATGTTTTTTTACTAATTTTAGTAATTCTTCCGCACTTATCATCTCTTCCGGAATATCTTTAAGTCCAAATACAAGTATATCCCCTTCATGAGTCAATACTTCTGCTCCAACTATTACCAAGATTCCATTGATTTTCGCGGAATCTCCTATTTCATCTCTAAGATTATTATTATCATGGTTTGTGATGCAAATTCCATCTAAACCTATAAATTTAGCTAATTCAATAGATTCTTTAAAATCTAAGAAGCTATCAAATGAATATTTATTTTCATGTACATGAGTATCTATAATCATGGATTTTTCCTCCAAATTTTACTTTATAATAAATAATATATCATAAAAATCTATAAAAGATTTAGATATAGATAAATATTATAGTCATGACTTGTGCTATTAAGAAGTTGAATGATCTGTAACTATATATAGATTATTTAAATTATGAAATTTTAGTTTAACAAGAATAGAAGGATAGATGTAATTAATTGAATAATTTGTTAATACAATAAAATGAAGGGAACTCCTTTATTTTATTGATAAGATATATTATCAATTGATAACGATTTCTATATTCTAAAAATCATTGATTTATCATATATATGGGTATATAATTAACGTTATCATTATCAATTAAAACAATTTAGAATATGGAGGGATATTGTGGAAAATTATAAATTAGGAGTGAGGGCATCTTGGATAACCGTAGTAGTTAATATAATATTAGCTGCATTTAAGGTGATAGCAGGGATTATAGGAAATAGTAGTGCTATGATAGCAGATGGAGTTCATACTTTATCTGATGTTTTAACTACATTTGTAGTTTTGCTTGGATTAAGAATATCATCAAAAGAGGCTGATAAAGAACATCCTTATGGTCATGAAAAATACGAATCTGTATTTGCTAAGGTCTTAAGCATGTTACTATTACTAACTGGTATATTTATCGGATATGAGGCCATTAAAGTTTTAATCAGTGGAGAGACTAGAACTCCAAAATTAATCGCATTGATAGCAGCATTTTTATCTATTATTGTTAAAGAAGGCATGTATTGGTATACCATAAAAATAGCTAGAAAAATCAAGAGTATATCTATGGAAGCAGATGCATGGCATCATAGATCTGATGCATTCTCGTCTATTGGTACATTTGCAGGAGTTCTTGGTGCACAATTAGGATTCACAGCTTTGGATCCAATAGCAGGAATTATTGTATCTATTTTTGTTGTGAAAGTAGGTGTGGATTTATATATTAAGTCCGTAAAAGAGCTAGTTGATGAGGCTGCAAGTGAAGAAGTCATAGAAATGATTAGAGCAAAGTCTGAGTTTATTGATGGAGTCAAAGGAATTAAAAGCCTAAAAACTAGAGTATTTGGAAATAGAATATATGTTGATATAGAGATTTTTGTAGATTCTAATATCTCAGTGAAATCTGGTCATGATATTGCAGAAAAGGTTCATGATAAATTAGAGGCAGAAATAAGTGATATAAAGCATTGTATGGTTCATATTGAGCCTTTCCAAAAATAGGTAATAATTTTTGTAATAATTTTGTAATAATTTGGTTGCAGGATTTAATATAATAGAATATAATAGTGTTATGTTTTAAATCTAATACGAGGGAGTGTTCATATTGTATAATAGAAAACACAAACTGCCGGCAACAATTATAGGTTTATGTCTTATTGGTTTAATTGGATTTAAGGACACTGGTATATTTGTTAAGGAATATATTAGTACAAAAGAAGATGGTACACAAGTTGTATTTAGCAAGGAAGAGAATGTTAATATCCTTAGAGAGACAGATGAAGCATATATAGTTCAAAAAGAGTCTAGCAGATATGAAATACCAATAGATGCTATGATAAGAACAACGAGATCGACTCAAAAATACATAGTGACAAAGAATACTAATATTTTAGACAAGCCAAATGGAATTCCTATTAGACCATTAAATATGGATGAGATTGTACAAGCACTTAAATATGAAGAAGATTATGGATTATTCAGTACAGAAGATGGTATTAATGGCTATATAAGATTGTCTGATATTGATGTTGTGGTAGAAAAAGGTATATCCTACGGAGTTTCAAAAGTTGATAAAGTTTTAAAAAATGATAAATCATTTTACACATTAGTAAACGGTGAGACAGTTGCTATAAATGATTTTAAGGACGATATTTATACTATTGTAGACGAAAGTGGTAACGAATTTAAGGTAAGTGAAAAATATATTGAATTGAGAAAAAGTAGAGAAAAAGTGTCTAGAGGCAATGTGTCTAGAAGAGCAGCATCTGTTACTAAGGTAATAGAAGCAGCATATAATGCTTTAGGAAAACCATATGTATCTGGTGATACTGGTAAGAGAGGGTACGATTGTTCAGGTCTTACTTATTCAATTTATTTAAATGTATTAGGTATGAAACTTAATAGATCTTCAAGTGATCAGGCTAAAAATGGTGTGGAAGTTAATAAAGCTGATCTTATACCTGGTGATTTGGTATTTTTTAGAACAACTGGAAAAGGTATTGGTCATGTAGGTTTGTATATTGGAGAAAATAATATGATACATGCATCTTCAGGTAGAAAAAAAGTTATGATTTCGTCTTTAGATGAGGATTATTATAGAACAAGATATATAACTGCTAGAAGGATTATAAATAATTAGTTTTAAATAAATGCATTGAAGAGCGGCTTTAGTTTTTCAATGCATTTTTAAATAGTTAGAATAGAATATCTAAAATTCACAATTTTCTCGCTATCAAAAAATTCTGTTGTTTACGACTTAATATTATGTTATACTTTAATTAAATTTTAACAATGCAGTTTATAAAAAGGAGGATGATTAAGGTGATTGCATTACTAAAGTTTTCGCCCATATTTTTATTAGCGGGACTTATGATGGTTAGTAATATTGAAGCTTTTAGTTTTCTCGGAGTTGACTTAGATATTTTAGTTATAGCTCCTATTGCAACAGTTTATGCAGCCATAGTTGCGGCTATAACTGAGAAGTACAAGCTTAACGAAATCGTAGATGCAGCCGTAGATAATGTTAAAGAGATGCAATTAGTATTTTTTATTCTTATGCTTGCTTATGCCATGGCAGAAGCATTTATGTCAACTGGAGTTGGCGCTGCAATTATAAATTTAGCCTTAGGATTAGGGATTACAGCTAAGACAGTTGCTGTTACTGCATTTATTATTTCGGCAATATTATCAGTGGCAACCGGTACATCATGGGGTACCTTTGCAGCTTGCGCACCTATTTTCTTATGGTTAAGCCATATAGTAGGAGGAGAAGTGGTTATTACTATTGGAGCTATTGCAGGCGGAGCATGTTTTGGTGATAATATTGGACTTATATCTGATACCACTGTTGTAAGTTCGGGTATTCAAGGTGTAGAGGTTATTCATAGAATTAGACATCAAGGTGTTTGGTCTGTAATATGTTTGGTTCTAGCGGCGATTTTATTCTTTACAGTGAGTTTAGGATTACCGGGTGAAGTTGGTAGTGCATCTGATGCTATAAACCAAATTCCAGAGGAAGTGTGGACAACTTTAGCTGAAGAAAGGCCAGCAGCAGTGGATTTATTAAATCAGGTAAAAGAAGGAGTCCCATTCTATATGATTATCCCTCTTATATTAGTATTAGGAGTTGCTATTAAGGGGATACCTACTTTAGCCTGTTTAGGTCTTGGACTTATTTCTTCTTATATATTAGGTCTATTAGCAGGTACTGTTGAATCAACTACTGCATTTTTAGATCTTATCTATACGGGGTTTGAAGGTGCTGGTTCATGGGTTATAGTTATGATGATGTGGGTTGGTGCATTTGGTGGAATAATGAATAAGATGAATGCATTCAAACCAATTTCTGATTTAGTTTCAAGAATGGTAAGAAATGTTAGACAATTAATGTTTGCTAATGGGCTTCTATCTATTATAGGTAATGCTGCTTTGGCAGATGAAATGGCTCAAATAGTAACTATTGGACCAATAATCAAAGATTTAACAGATGAAAACGTAGAGGCTAGTGAAGAAGACATGTACAAGCTTCGTTTAAGAAATGCAACATTCTCTGATGCTCTAGGGGTATTTGGTTCTCAACTTATTCCATGGCATGTTTATATTGCATTCTTCACAGGGATTGCTACAGCTATATATCCACTTCACGAATTTGTGGAATTTGATATAATTAAATATAATTTTATGGCAATTGTAGCTGTAGTTTCAATTTTATTATTAACTATAACTGGATTGGATAGACTTATTCCTTTATTTGGTATTCCGTCTGAGCCAAAAGTTCAGTTAAAGAAAAATATTAAAAAATCATCAAAAGCTGAATAGGAAAAAACTTTTGATAAAATCATAAAAATCTAATTTAAAAGATATTAACATATAGGAAAGGGATATATTATGAAATTATAGTATATCCCTTTCTTACAATATTTTATTAATTTATAAATGGTTTCATCTGGATTAACTAAAGAAAAAGATGTAAATGAAAATAATAGCCGAGGTGATAGAATTGGACATTGCTTATAAGGATGTCTTGTTTGATATTATTGTAAATAATATCAATTTAGGAATTGCTATAGTTGATAAAGACGGTTTTTTCATTTATTATAATAATGTTATGGGTGAAATAGAAGGATTAGATGAACAAGAGGTTTTGGGAAAACACATTTTTGAAGCGTATCCGTCTTTTGATAAGAAAAATAGTACACTATATCATTGTTTAAATATAGGCACTCCTATTTATAATGATTTACAAAACTATATTAATGGGAAAGGTAGAAAAATTTTTTCTATCGTAACTAATATTCCAATTAAAATTGGAGATAAGATAGTAGGAGCCATAGAAATTGCTAAGGATGTAGACAAGGATGAAAAAACATATAAATCCGTTGATAACTGGTTAAATAAGCCCAAGATGAAGAAGGTTAATAATGATAAAATTAAAACCAATTACTATAATTTTGATGATTTTGTTACTTGTGATAAAAATATTATAAAATTGATTGAAAAGGTAAAAAAGATGGCTCGTTATGAATCTAATGTGTTAATTTATGGAGAAACTGGTACGGGTAAAGAGATATTTGCACAAAGTATTCATAATATAAGCAGTAGGAGAGACAAACCATTTATTGCGCAGAATTGTGCTGCAATCCCTGAAAACTTACTTGAATCTATTCTTTTTGGTACTGAAAAAGGTAGCTTTACAGGAGCTACAGATAAAGAAGGACTATTTGAACAGGCTGACGGGGGAACATTGCTCCTAGACGAATTGAATTCTCTTCCTATTTATCTGCAAGCAAAACTTTTGCGAGTATTACAAGAAAAATATATTCGAAGGGTTGGAGGAACTGCTGAAAAAAGAATTAATGTCAGAGTCATAGCTACAGTGAATGAAGAACCATCAAAACTTATTGAATTAGGGAAACTTAGACAAGATTTATTTTTTAGGTTAAATACCTTGTATATCTATATACCACCCTTAAGAGATAGAAAAAAAGATATATTTTTACTTGTAGAACAGTATGTTAACAGATATAGTTCCGTATTTAATATAAAGTCAGCAGAGTTATCGAAAGATGTTCTAGACTTTTTTGAAAATTATGAGTGGAGTGGGAATGTTAGAGAATTAATTAATGTTATAGAATATATTTTGATGACTATAGATGATGATGGAAAAATAAAATTAAATCACCTTCCTTATTATTTATTAGAAAGATTAGAAAGAGAAAGAATTACCAAGGATTTTAAAGAGAAATATATCAATGATTCTTATCACGATATGTTAGATGATTTTGAGAGAAAGATAATACTAGAAGAGCTTATTAAATGTAGATGGAATGTTACTAAAGCTGCAGAAATGTTGAATATTAAAAGACAAACCTTGCAGAATAAAATCAAAAAACTTAAAATTGATGAGACAAATTATACTGAATTTGCCTAAATAATACTAGTATTGCCCATATATGGGCAATACTAGTATTATTGTTTATGAATACCACCCGCTAAGCGGGTGGTTCCAAAGAGCTTTCAGCGGTGA
>NZ_CABSQO010000051.1:0-23870 GCF_902479755.1 uncultured Tissierella sp.
ACATTGTACCATACAGAGGTTGGAGTCCTCAATTTTCATTTAAGTTTACAAAACGTTAAAAATTTTAAGGAGGTATTTTATGAAACATATCGAATTATTACAAAAATATTTATCAAACTTGGCTGTACTAAATGTAAAGTTCCATAATATTCACTGGAACGTAGTAGGTAGTCAATTTATGCAAGTCCACAATTTTACAGAAGAAATCTATGATAAGCTATTTGAGAATCTAGATGAAGTAGCAGAATTATTAAAAATGAAAAATGAAACTCCATTATCTACAATGGCTGAATATCTAGAAAAATCTAATATTGAAGAGATTAAAGCGAAAGACTTTTCAATAAAAGAATCTCTAGAAATAGTTAAAAAAGATATGGAATTAATGAAAGAATTAGCAACTGATATCAGAAATATAGCTGACGAAGAAGGAGATTTTGAAACTGTTGCTATATTTGAAGATTACGTTGCATACTACAGCAAAAACATATGGTTTGTAAATTCTATGCTAAAATAAATAAAATTTTCAAGGCATCCTTAATTAAGGATGCCTTGTTTGTGCATTTAAATTATCTTCTATTTTCACTACTATCTATACTAAGACCTATGGGAACTAGATGATATTTCACAGTCTATTCTTATACTTTCGCAATTATTAAAATTAGCAAATCTATTGAGACAATCTTGAATTTTATCTTCTAATATATCATCTTTAATAATATTATCTTCAAGCCAGAAATTCTTTACCACAAGTTGCTTCAACTTTTTATCATTTATTACTTCTATTCTTCCAATGAAGGTATCCCCATATAGAACAGGCAAAATATAATAACCATACTTTCTCTCAGCAATAGGCGTATATATTTCCCATTTGTATTCAAAGTTAAAAATCTCCTTGATCAATCTTCTATCCCAAATCATATTATCTAGTGGAGCAATGAACTCTACCCTCTTTTGGAACTCATCAGTATCTAAAACCAAATCAATTAGATCTTTATCCTCTGATAGACAATAAAAAGCATCAGATATATTTTCAATAATAACTTCGATAATTTTTTTCTCTGCAAGTAACTTCTGGAATATATGATTACGATTAGATGATTTTAAGTTATCAATTCCTAGCCATGCATCTGATGACTTATTCCAAAGCAATCCAACAGCACCAATACGTCTTAAAATCCTCCACTTCCAGTGTTCCTCATCAGTTAAGTTAGGATCTTTTGCATTAATAATCTCTTCTGGAATATATTCATGAGCAAGAGAGTAATATTTAATCGTTCCTTTTTTATGATTAAGAATCAAATCACCTTGAAAATATAATGTTTCCAATGCTGCACGAGATAACGTGGCAGGGCTCCAATACCAATCAACCTGCTCCTTAAAACTTAAATCTTTTGAAGAAACAAAACCTTTCTCTTTGATAATTTCTTTTATCTTGTCCATTACGTTATCTACTTGTTCTCTACTTCTAACATTTTTCTCATACTTTGCTCTTTGACGTGAAAAATATTTCCAATCTTCTATACTGAATATGGACATATTCTTATCAAAATAATCTATAAATTTTCTATCTATGTACAAAAGTTTATGCAACATCTCCTTAGAAAATCCATCTACCCTTGATTGCAAGACTAATTCAGCATTTTTACCACAAACATCTATAGGATCAAATTGAATACAGCCTGCTTGCTTGATATAATCACAAACACCTTGTTCTTTAATAAATTTATAATTACCTACTAATCCTTGTTTCAATAAAATAAAATGCCGAGCTTGTCTGTTTGTAAGTTTAACTTGTTCCATTTTATTTATCACTTCCTAACTTATTAATTATACTACTCCATACCTAAAATACCAATAGATATCATTATTGCAACTATTACAGTATATTGAAGTTTGTTCAATCTTTCTTTTAAAAAGACTCTAGACAGTATTACTGATACTATACTATAAGATGCTACTAGAGGTGCCGTAACAATTGAATTTTGAGCCATGGCAAAAACATAGAAGAATTGACCAAGGGTTTCAAATATAGCTGCATATAGCTTTATTTTTTCCCTTCCAAAACTTAAGAATTCTTTTTTGACAAAAGCTAAATATATAAATGCTATTATTCCTACTATCATAAAAGTGAATTCATAGGATAAATTTGCTTCAGCTTCAGTTAATACTCTATCCAAATAGAATGCATCTGCAAATGTCCCGATTCCATCTATTATGCAATATAAAATTGGAAATACTATTGCCATAGTGCTTATTGTATATTTATTATCTACAGACCTATCTTCCAGTCTACCTTGAATTATATTCTCTTTTCTTTCTAGAAAACCTAAGATAATCATCCCCACTGAAATAATAGCTACTGCAGCGAACTGCAATATATTCATGGTTTCCCCTAAAAAAATAAATGTCAATAATGCTGCTACTGCTCCAGAAGAGTTTCCCAATGGAGAAGAAATAGATAATTCAATATATCTAAGTCCCATATAGCCTATAGTCATAGATAGAATATACATAGAAGTTACTGGGATATATCTTATAATATTTATAGGATTATAGGATATTTTATTGAAAATCATATATCCAAAGCCATGTATTCCCATTACTAATCCTACCATAATAACAATTTTTAGATGACTATATTTATCCTTAGGGTCTGTCCCCATTTTGTAAAACAAGTCTGCAATGCCCCAAGATACAACAGATATTAGTGCAGAAATAAACCACATTCAATTTTCCTCCTAATTTTTACCGATACTATGTTATCATTTAGATTATTTTACTATATGGAGGAATAAATGTATAGACAATTCATATTCAACTCCTCCTAGTGTGTCATGGAATTGTAATGATGATGTAACCTCTTTGTAATTGTATTGATGTAAAATTATGGTATTCTAATTACAGTAGTATGTTACTCTATATGAAATTAAGATGGGAGTGATAATTATGGAAAAAATGACCATGAAAGAAGCAGGAAGATATGCTAACTTCCTTGATAGAACCATCGACGAATTAATATATTTATCAAACTATGGTATGGATTCTAGGATATATTCTATAACAGAAAATCATAAGAAGTCAGCTTCATACAAAGATGCAGTTGATGAAACTGTAGAGGTGGAATTTGAAGATGATGCAGAAATAGATGTTCCCAATCTAACAATACTATTAGAAGACCTTTTTCTTGAAAAGTCTATGTTAGCAGAAAGTATAGCAGAAGCCAAGAAGGACTTAATAATAAAAATTGATGATAATAAGAGGATGAATTTGGATGCAGCATTGGAATATGCAAAGTTACTTAGAAGATTTTCGGAATCATATCTAAGACCTCTAGCAAATAGAAAGGACAAGAAAACAAAGGAAAATAGAACTGGCTACGCATTCAATGTGGAAGGAAATCAAACACCATATATATATGAGGCTGAAGTAATTACTGCAATAATATATGATACAAAACCATTATCTGAAAAGATTAAATCTAATAATTATCTGGCAGATAGAATATCTGAAAAAATTGACATGGCGATGAATCTTCAGTCTGTAGATTTTAGTGCAAAATTTAGTTATCTAGATAGATGTGAAGATATCATAAATCAATATAAATAGTATAGAATAATTTGGTGTGATAATAGAAGGCTTCATTGATATTGAAAGATGATCAGTCGATAGCATAGATTGAAGGAATATTACATTTTAGGCTTGCTTAAGATATTATATTCCTAATATCTGAAATCCTTGATGGAAAATAATTCTGATATATTAAAAGATTACGCTATGCAATCACTACTCATAAATTCACAACTCACCAGTTCCTTAATTCATGAGCTCATCCTTCAAGAAACATCAAGCAATTCAATTGACAATATAACGTATTTTAGATTCTCTTGCTATTGAGATTTTGTTAGTTACTTTATAATTGCTTCGATGAATTGTTTAGTAGATTGATATGGAGCTTTCTATTATCGCACCAAATTAATATCATTTTTCATCTAATATTTATCTGGATACTCATTCAAAAATGAGATTAGATAAGCTATCAACCTTTAACCTAATTTATCTCCTTTTTTCACAGGCTGTTCCGGCTGAATCAATACTACCCCTTGTTCAGAATAAACTCCTAACACCAATACCTCTGACATAAAATCTGCAATTTGCCTTTCTGGAAAATTTACTACTCCTAGTACCTGTTTCCCTACAAGTTCCTCTAACTTGTAACATTCGGTAATTTGAGCACTGGATTTTTTTATACCAATTTCATCTCCAAAGTCAACCAATAGTTTATAAGCGGGCTTTCTTGCCTTTTCAAAAATCTCTGCTCTAATAATTTCTCCTACTCTAATATCTAATTTCATAAAATCATCAAATGTAGCCATAATAAGCTCCTCCTACTCAATTATCTTATAAATATACTATTTATATATTACCATAAACTATTGACCTGCAAAGCTAGTGTAATACCAGCACGTAAAACGTAATATTGAACCAAGTGCCGTTACTATAATCATACACTATCTGCCATGAGCTTCTTTGTTTCCCTTAAAACAAAACACTATCAGAAATTTAAAGGGATATTCTATAGCATTATAAACGGAAACCTATCATACCAAATAAGATACCAATCATAGCACCAACAACTACATCCCTAGGAAAATGTACACCACCTAGTACTCGTACTATTGCTAATATAATGCCTGCAAACATTAAAATGACTCCCACTGGAACTGAAATGTAATATAAAGTCATGGCGATTACAAAGGCAGAAAATACATGACGACTTGGAAACGATCTTCCCTTAGTACTTTTATTGATGATTGGGATAATATCCAAAACTTCATAAGGACGAGGAAAATCAGTATGATTTCGGAATGAACTAACCAACATGAAAGAAATTCCTGGTGTAAGAAAAACTCTCCAAAACCTTAAGTCACCATTAAATGCCAACATAAGAAGAAAAATTGGATATATGAAATACACCAATGTAGTAGTTAACTTATTTATTCCTTTAATCATTACTAAGGCATATGGATGACTGCCTAATATTTTTATCATTTTTTCATATGTTTTTTCATTCACGATTATCACCTTATCTTTTAATCTGTTATCTATTATACCATATCAATATATTTTCTAAATAGATGCTTTCTTCTTTTCTTAATTTATCTGTTATCATAAAAATAATCCTCAACTGGCTTACTCCTATATCCATATTGGAACAAGTAGTCTTTTCTTCATTCTTTCGATATAATCGACATAGAATGACCTTTTTAAAAATTCTTCTAAAAAAGTGTAACCTTTATCCTTCTATTCCGTTTATTAAGTGAAAGGGGATTTTCCTATGATAAACAGCCAATTAGAAAATTTATATATCAAATATCATAGGGAAGTTTACCTCTATGCTCTTTCGTTATGTAGAAATCATCATCAGGCTCAGGACTTGGTTAGCGAAACCTTCTTCAAGGCCTTATTGTCTCTAGACGAAGATACTCCATATATTAAATATTGGCTCTTTAAAGTGTGTAAGAATTTGTTCCTAGATACTTCTAGAACTAATAAAGAATATAATACTATGAATAGTTTAGAAGATCTTCTTGCTACAGAGGAAACTCCGCTAAACAAAGCCATTGACAATGAAGAAAAAAAGCAGCTCTATTACCTAATTATGAATCTACCTCATTCCTACAGAGAAATCATTATACTATATTATTATTGTGACTTTACTATAAAAGAAATAGCTAAAACAACTGGGCTAAAATATGGAACTGCTAAAACTCTACTTTTTAGAGCTAGAAAAAAATTAAAAGATATGTTGGAGGGTCAATATGAATTTTAAGGAATTGATAGATAAATATAAAAATGGTATTACCTCTGAGGAGGAAGAACTACTAATAAAACAGGAAATAGAAAAATATGAGGCTATAGAAGAATATCTATCAGAAAATATAGATATAGATTTTATGAAAGTGGAAAATTATGATGCCCAGAAGGATGAGACTGTTAAACTAAAGAAAAGTGTGAACAGCCGTCTTAGAAGAGTAGTTATAACTTCAGTATCTGTTGTTATACTCATTATTTTAGCAATATTTTTTATTTTATCACCTATCATAGATAGTTTCTATTACAATCCAACGAAGATTTCAATGGGACAAATTAAGAAGGACATCTCTTTCGATTTGATGGCTTTTACAGAACTAAATTTCCCAGGATATGCCTTGGGTCTTGTAGAAGCTGAGAGACTGGGATTTGGCAATTATAATATTTATTATAGTCGTCATAATCTTTTCACTAAAGAATCAAAAAACATCTCTTCCAAAATAAAACGAGATACTCATTTAAAAAACTTTGAAAATGTCTTTGATGAAGAGTATATAAGTCTAGGTTTTCAAATAATCACAAATCCTGAGATTAGTGAATACCAGTATTTTAAAGAAAATAAAAGTCGAGTTATGAATCACATAAAAAAACTAAATCCTGTATCCTATGTATCCACTTATCTTACCTTTGACGAAGATTTAACTATGGAAGAAATCTACAATATGTTGATGGAATACGATGATATTGAAATTACTTGGATTGGTATCAGAACAGCACCTAAAGACGAGGCTATTCAATATCTGACAGGATTTAGACCTCCTTCCAATGCAGTATCAGCTGCTGATGACAGACCCGATAAAAATAAATACCCTGCATTTCAATTATTGGATTGGCTAAGGGACCACACTAGATCACGAAGTCAATCTATTTGGCCAGAGGGTTATGAATTACATTATAAGAGTTTATTAAGATATATGATAGATAGAAAAGATGCCGTAAATGTTCTTGACCATAACCATCTTAAAACTCAATATTATCAATCTGCATTAGACTATGTAGAAGAACATGGTGTAAAATCCTACGGCGTGTTAATTTATGCCAATGCCGAGGATTTACTCACCTTTATAGAAAAGGAATCCATTTATACCATAGAAGTAGATCAAGTCATGGCTTCAAGGAGATATATACGTTGATAGAAAACCTTAGGATATTAATATAAAATCCTAAGGTTTCCATTTTTAAAAATGCCTCTGTCACACGTTTTACTTCTTCTTTTATGCCTTCAATTTTATAAGTAATATATACCACTAAAAATATTGTAATAACACTAAGATAGTACAATATTTTGGTCCCTCACTCAAAAATACAATATTATAAAAAACACTATAAGTCTTCCTAAGAAAGAATTGGATAAAAATGTAAGCAAAAGACTTATAATGCATATTATATTATAGGTAATTTTATAATTATATACAAACATTAAATAAAAGAGGTGATTATATGGCAACAATATCAGGTCGTGTTGTATTTGATAGAGATAGAAGCGCTACAATTAATGCTGGTGATTCAGGTCTAGCTAATGTACCTGTTGTATTACAGAATACAATGACTGATATGAGGCTTGTAGTTCTTACAGACAATAATGGAAACTATTCATTTATAAATGTACCAAATGGTAGTTATAGAATTGTAGAATCATATGGAACACCTGGAGGTGTTGCAACACCGGGAGATTTCAATACAGCAGTAGTTGGTCCTATTCCAGTTGGAGAAGACCCACCAATAAGTTTTGCACCTAATCCACCTTCAGGGTCAACAAATCTAGATTCTTTAACTCCAGATACGCTTTTAGTAACTGTATCTGGGTTTGATTTAACAAATCAAAATTTCCTAGATGGTCCCGTTATATATACACCTATAGAAAATATACTTGATCCATGTGTATCAGTTTCAGATATAAATCTTATTAATGTTGCTGATAACGGAACTTTTGGTTCATTTCCAGCGGGCACTCCCGCTAATACTGGAGCTCCTGTTGAGCCTTACCCAGGGGTAACACCAGATTTCACTTATGTATTGCCGGATCCAACTGACTATACACCTTTTGATGGTGAGTATACGGTACAAAATATTATGACTAACGCATTAAGTAATACAATAGGTGCTTGGTGGCGTATTGCAGACCATACTACAGGTAATGAAACAGGAAGAATGATGGTAGTAAATGGTTTTAATCCAGGGGCTGTTTTTTTTAGAGATGTAGTTTCGGTACAGCCTAATACAAACTATTTATTTAGTTCTTGGATTTTAAATCTATTTAAAGTAACAGGGTATCCGAATCCTGAGCTGGGTGTAAGAATATTAGATCAAAACGGTAATCCAATATACAGTGCAACATTAGGGGCTCAAATTCCTGTTAATACAAACGCTCCAGAATGGAAAGAGATAGGTACTGTAATTAATTCACGAAATAACACAAGCTTAACGGTAGAATTCTTAAGTGAAGGACCAGCTGCTATTGGAAATGATTATGCTATAGATGATATATCACTAAGAGAAATACAAATTCCAGAATTTACACCCGTAAAGACTGTTAGTACTCCTACCGCAAATATAGGAGATATAGTAACATATACAGTAACATTAACCAATACTTGCACAAGTCCTTTAACAAATGTATTTTTCCAAGATATTGTACCAAATGGATTATCTTTCGTACCAGGCAGTGTGACAGTCAACGGATCCCAAGATATAACTTTGAATCCTAATGTTGGATTTAATGTACCAGATATTCCAGGAGGTTCTACTGCTACTATAACTTTTGATGCTTTGGTTGATAATGTTCCAACTCCTAACCCAACCCTTAATACAGCAATGATGAGTTATTTTTATACACCTGTAGAAGGAGGAATAGAAAATAATTATACTGTAAATTCTAATGTCGTTCCACTTGATATAGCTGCTTCAGCAGATGTTTCAGTTGAAAAAACGTCAAGCCCAGATCCAGTGATATCAGGACAAGTGCTTCAATATACAATCATAGTATCAAATGCAGGACCATCAGCCGCAGAAAATGTTGTTTTGCATGACATTATTCCACCTGAGATTACAGGAGCAGAATTTTCAACAGATGGAGGAGCAACTTTTAGTCCATGGACAGGAAGCTATGATATAGGTACACTACTAAATGGTGAAACAAGAACTATTTTAATAAGAGGGACAGTAAGTCCAACAGCTACAGGAACTATAACTAATACTGCAAATGTAACTTCAACTACACCAGATCCTAATCCAGATAACAACACGTCAACAACAACTACCGAAGTTAATGCATTAGCAGATATTGGAGTTGTAAAAACAGGAACTCCAAATCCTGTTATGTCAGGGGAAACCTTAACTTATACAATTGATGTATCAAATTTCGGTCCATCAGATGCTGAAAATGTTGTTTTAACAGATGCTATTCCAGCTGAGATTACAGGAGCAGAATTTTCAACAGATGGAGGAGTAACTTTTAGCCCATGGACAGGAAGCTACAATATAGGAACTTTATTGAATGGTGAAACAAGAACTATTTTAATAAGAGGAACCGTATCACCATCAGCTACAGGAATTATAACTAATACTGCAAATGTAACTTCAACTACACCAGATCCTAATCCAAGTAATAACACATCAACAGTAGATGTATTAGTTCAAGAGTCAGCAGATATTTCAGTTATAAAAACAGCAAGACCAAATCCAGTAATGGCAGGAGAAATAATAGTGTATACCATTGAAGTATCAAATGCAGGACCATCAAATGCTCAAAATGTCATTTTACAAGATAATATTTCCACTACTATTACAGGAGCAGAGTTCTCAGTAAATGGAGGAGCAACTTGGAACCCATGGACGGATAGCTATAGCATTGGCACGTTGGCAGCAGGAGATTCAAGAACTATTTTAATAAGGGGAATGGTATCTACGTCGGCTACTGGAATTATACGAAATACTGCGAGTGTAACTTCAACAACTGAAGACCCTAACCCAAGTAATAACACATCAACAGTAGATGTATTAGTTCAGGAGTCAGCAGATATTTCAGTTATAAAAACAGCGAGACCAAATCCAGTAATGGCAGGAGAAATAATAGTATATACCATTGAAGTATCAAATGCAGGACCGTCAGATGCTCAAAATGTCATTTTACAAGATAATATTTCAACTACCATTGCAAGAGCAGAGTTCTCAGCAGATGAGGGAGCAACTTGGAGTCCATGGACGGGTAGCTATAATATTGGCACGTTGGCAGCAGGAGCTTCAAGGATTATTATAATAAGGGGAATAGTTTCTAAGACAGCTACCAGAACTATTACCAACACGGCGGAAGTAACTTCTACAACACCAGACCCTAATCCTAATAACAATACTTCAACAGTAGATACAACCATTAGTTTACGTTGCAAAATTTACTGCAAATGCTGTTGTCACTGTAATAAAGTTTATTACAAATCTTGTTGTCATTGCAGAATTGGCTATGAATGTTTCTATTGCAAAAGCCATAGAAATAGAAGTTATAGATAATATAATTAAACGACCTATAATTTCTAGTAGTAAATAAATTGAGATCAGTAAACTTAGTAAATGTTTATAAAGCATGTCTTTCATTCCTATAAGAGAATTAAGATTATTGAAAAAACCCTATGAAATATAGGGTTTTTTCAACAAAATTTAGTAAAATACAGTTTTTTGTTTATTAGTTCTATCCAGACCTTATTTTCTAAATTAGATTATTACTAAGTGACGCCTTTATACTCTATTTTACCAGTTTTATCCTATGATTTTAACTGCCTAAAATCCTTTATAGGTTTTTAGATTCATCTATTTATCTCTTATCGACACTATGAGCTCAATATATATCTAAGCTTTCATTACATACCTTCTCTATCTTATTTGCAGCTGCACTTGCTCCTCCAGCTTTCTGCAAACCTTTAGAAATTACTTCTGCATTTCTTTTATATGATACATCATTCAATATTTGTAAAACAATTTCTCGGATGCTACTTGCAGTACTTGACTTTAATCTTTTCCCAGCATTCAATTCTGCTACTCGGTTTGCCACCATAACTTCCTCACTATGTAATGGAAATAAAATAGATGGCACACCAAAATATAAACTTTCACTTATACTATTCATTCCGCAATGGGTAATAAACACATCAGTCTGTTGCAAAACTTCTAATTGTTCAACTTTGGGATAAATTTTAAAGTTATCTGCCAATTTGCCAAAGCCAAAAATGTCTGTCTTCTCTCCAACAGACATGATAACTTGGCAATCTACATCAGCTAATGCCTGAATACAGTTTTGATAAAAATGTCTATTTTGATTCAATACAGTTCCCAATGAGATGTAAATCAGTGGATATTTCTTTTCAGTTTGTTCAATTTCTGGAACTTGGAAAGAAGGCCCCACAAAAGCATACTTATCTGAAAATGTTTCTGCCATAGGCTGAAATTCTTTGGATGTATAAACAATTGTATCAGTATAATTATCATTTTGAATAATACTTATAAAGTTTTTTACCTTATAACCTTTTTCTTGAAGTAGATTTATTTTTTTATTAATTCTTGGAATGCCCATAAGCATACGGAATATTTCTTTTAGGCTTTGTTTCATCAGCCTTGCAGTATGTTTATTCATTGCAAAAGTCGTAGTAGAACAAACATAGGGGATATCTAATTTTATTGCAAATAATTTTCCCCAAATACATATAGAGTCTGATACTATACAATGTGGTTGAAATTCTTTAAGCTCTCTACATACCTTTTCATCTAGGCTCATAGTCATATCTGCTGTCATCTCTATAAGAGATGCAAAATCCTTTCCCACTTTCTTTTCTACATCTGGCGTAAGTTCTGGTAAATAGTTATCACACGGAATAAATTTTGCACCTGCATTTTCAATTTTCTCTTGAAACTCATAAAAAGAATAATACCAAACTTCATGACCTCGTTTTACCAATTCATCTACTACTGCTATAGTAGGATTAGTGTGTCCATGAGCCGGGATACTGAAGAACACTATTTTACTCATCATATTCTTCTCCAGACTTACTCAATTTTTTTATTTCTTTTGCAAAAATAAGTGAATCTTCTTCCGATTCCGATGGATAAATTTCCTGTGCCTTACCTTCAAAAATTGCATCGGCAATCTTAGAAAAAACATCATACCGCTCAATTGCAATACCTCTTTGGGCATCTGCAAGTAAAATTAAAGTATCTCCTGGAGAAATATCAAACATATCTCTTACTTCCTTTGGAATAACAATCTGCCCCTTTGAACCTACCTTCACAGAACCCATATATTTATCTTCTAAAATTTTTTTATTCATAGTACACTCCCTTTTAGTATTACTTTTCATACTAGTTATACTAATTATACCTTTATATTGAAATTTTGTCAATTAACTAACTTAAATATTACTAGATAAATATACATCTCCTAGGTTGTAATGATACTAATACTCAAAAATGTCCCCTAAACCTATAAGTCTAGAGGACAAAAACACATTTATATATTTAATTATAATATTTATAACCTCGATATTTAAATTTACTTCTCTATTCTTTTCTCAAAAACTTTATAGCATATATTTTTTATGCTAATACATCCAAACCTTTTTACTTCTTAAAACATTAATGAATATGATAATTGCACCCTATCATACTTCTTCTAACATCCTGTATCCAACTCCCATTTCTGTTAAAATATATTGGGGATCTGCAGTATTTTTTTCAATTTTTCTTCTAAGGTTTGCAACATTGACCCTAAGTGCTTTGCTTTTGCTCACATATGGTCCCCAAAGTTCACGGCATAGAAACTCATGGGTCAGTACAGTACCCGCATTCAGAGAGAGCAAGACAATAATTCGATATTCAATAGGAGTCAAATGTACTGCCTTTTCAGCTACTGTTACTATTCTCTTATCATAATCAATGTATAAATCACCCAAACTAAAGGATTGATTTATCTTGCTGTTCTTTATTTTCGATATATGCCCCTTCCGCAGAGCAGTTCTAATTCTTGCCATTAGAATAGCATTGTTAAAAGGCTTTGTAATATAGTCATCTGCACCACTGTCAAGAGCTGATATAATGAACTTCTCTTCATGTCTTGCCGATACAATAATCACAGGAACCAAGCTCCAACTCCTAATAGATTCAATTACTTCCATGCCATCCATATCCGGCAGTCCTAAATCCAGTAAGATTAAATCCGGACAATGAGATGAAGCAAGGGAAATTGCTTCTTGTCCATTAACAGCCTTCAGCGTCCTATAGCCTTGTAACTCTAGTTTCACAGAAATGAATTCACTGATTGCTTCCTCATCCTCTACTATCATAATAACGTGTTTATTTTTCATAGCAATACCTTTCTAGCAACCTACGCTCTCTGAGTTGCAAACACAAACAACCTCTAAAAAGACTCGTAAGAGACCTCTTCCAGATACAATCTTTGTGTCTATTAATAATTTTTTTCATATTTCTCCCTGCAAAGCGGTATTGTAAACATAAATTGTGCCCCGCCTTCTGGCCGATTATTTGCATATATCTCTCCTCCATGGGCCCTGATTATAGTTTTACAAATAGAAAGTCCAATCCCCAAATCTCGTGTTGAATCTTTATATAGATTTTCTGACGTAACCGTAAAGTTAAATAACATAGGAAGAATCTTTGGATCTATCCCCGGACCGTTGTCCGCTATAATAAAACTCACAAAATCACCCATTTCTTTTACTTCTATTACCACATCTGACTTTTGACCTTGAGCGTGTTTTTGCGTGTTTTCCAAAAGATTAATAAGGACTTGGGAGATCAACATAATATCTATTGGAAGTAAAATCACATTTTCAGGCTGATTTACAATGACTTTAGCATTAGGAAAGCGTTTGCGGAAAGTTGAGACAGCTCCTTCTATAACCTCTTCTACGATTTCTTCTGATTTATCAATTACCATATCATTCTTCTGAACCTTTGTAATGGACAATATGTTTTCAATCATATTTAAAAGCCATTGGGAATCATTCTGTATTCCCTCTATTAATTTGGTCTGTATTTCATAAGGTATTTTATTTCCTTCTTCCAATAGAGTAGAGCTGGCACCTATAATACCAGTAAGTGGAGTTCTCAAATCGTGAGATATGCTTCTTAAAAAGCTGTTCTTTACTTTTTCCGCTTCCATCATCACCTTAGCTTCTTGCTGTTCTACCATAAGACGATACATTCTAAGTGCTTGAGCCGTTTGATCGGATATTAATTCTAAAAACACCTTTTGCTTCTTGTTCAAATCCTTTTCCCCAAAGGAAAAAGCAAATACTCCATAGGTAATATTCTGTGCAACTATGGGAAAAAAATATCCATAGTCCTTATCATCCAAGGCTTCCTGTTTATCCGCAGCAAGTCTTACTAAATAAAATATTTCCTCTTTAGTAAAATACTCAATACCCACATCATCCTTTACATATCTAAAATAAGGATTTAGCTTTCCTTTTGGTTTGATATCTTCAAAAAAAGCTATAGAATGTATTAATTCATCCTTTAAAAATTCCATCGAGTATCTTACTATGGTATCCAAATCCCTTGTAGAAAGAAGCTTCCGATTAATACTATATAACAGTTCAGCATGTTTACGCTTCTTCCTAGCATGTTCTGCCTGTGCCTTAATTCTGGTAGTAATAGTACTGCTAGTAAAAACTACAGTCAGCAGTATAATAAGAGTCACTGGGAAATCCAAAGTAAAACTAAAGCCAAACCTTGGCGAGGTTATTAGAAAATCATAAGTAAATACTCCTATAACTGCCGACAACACTCCATAAATATATCCTTCTGTAACAGCTGTAATAATAAATATTGCCATAGACATTACAATATTTATATTTTGATGTCCAAGATCATAACGATAAAGAATTTCACAGATAAGTAATGTACTACAAAGAATACAGAGAGAGAAAATAATATTTTTAAACTTTTTCTTATTCAAATTAACCCACCCTATACTTTCTATATGACTATCAATCAAATACATAATATCATTTTTAATCCTCATACATTTATTATCATATATTATATCATAGTTCTAACAATAGCATTTATATTAGTAACTTGTTACCCAAACATGGAAATAAAAATTCCTGCTATAATTGCTGAACCTATGGTGCTTGCAACAATAGGTCCCATTGCATGCATTAAAAGATGGTTCGAAGGATTGTATTCTTGACCTAACTTCTGAGATATTCTGGCAGCCATAGGCATTGCAGATACTCCTGCATTTCCAATGAGAGGATTCACCTTTCCCCCTGTCAATTTGCATAAAATTTTTGCTACTATTATTCCTCCAGCTGTTCCCATTATAAATGCAAAAAGACCTAAAACAATAATAAGAAGTGTTTTAATATTTAATACCCTATCGGCGGTTGCACTTCCTCCAATAGATAAACCAATTAATAATGTAAGCAAATTCAATAAATCTCCCTGAAGCATTCTGGATAACCTTTCTGTCACACCGCTCTCTCTGATAAGATTACCAAGCATTAACATTGCAATCAATGTTGCGGCAGAAGGTACAAAAATTAAAACTAACAACGTTATTACAATAGGAAAAATAATTTTCTTTCTTCTAGATACCTTTTTAGGAATAGGCATAACTATCATTCTTTCCTTTTTGGTAGTAAGCGCTCTCATTATCGGCGGCTGAATAAGGGGAACTAAAGCCATATATGAATACGCTGCAATAGTAATCGTCGGAAGCAAATGACTTGCCAGTTGTTTTGTGATATAAATTGAGGTCGGACCATCTGAACTTCCTATCACTCCGATTGCTGCCGCTTCCTTCATGGTGAAATTTTCAAAGCCAGGGATAAAATATGATACTACATATCCTAAACCTAATGCTCCGAACATCGCTGCAAAAATGCCAAGCTGACCTCCAAGACCAATTAATGCTGTCTTAGGTGATGACATTAAGGGACTAAAATCTGTCATTGCACCAATACAGATAAAAATCATGGGAGGATAAATCCCAAGCTCAATACCCTTGTATAAATAATAAATCAACCCACCTTCATCATAGGAAGACAGACCTGCAATAGGTATATTAGCAATAATCATTCCAAATGCCAATGGAAGAAGGAGTAATGGCTCATATTTCCTCTCTACAGCCATATATGCAAGGGCAAGTCCCAAAATTATCATTATTATCTGGGACAGTGTTAAACTGTCTATTATACTAGTTATGTAATTAATATCCATCATCTCCTAATCATTTGTATATCTACACTATTGTGTAGCCATCGTGGTTAACAATAGCATCTATCTTCTGTTTCTCTTTACACATTTTACATTCAGATGGCTTTGATACTTCATAATTTGGTATATCCTCAGCACTGAAGATGGCATTGATTTCATAACCTGCTATTTCATTCTTTGCAGAAAAAATAGCAGATATCCCTTCGAGTTTCCCTCCATAATAACTAATACATTCCAATGCCTTTAAAATGGTTTTACCAGTAGAAGCAGAACTTATCAGCAAAACAATATGTTTGTTGTAAACAAATTTCTGATTACTTTGCATAAAAATCAGTTGCCCACTTACAGAAACTGTGGGACGTATCACATGAATCTCTCTGTCACTATTGACTACCATAGAACCATTTTCCATAAGTTCTTCTGCCATATATGCACCAATTACATCTGTATCTTCCATGCAAATGATGGTATCTACAAGACTCTTTGCCAAATAAGGAATAGCCATTTCTCTAGCTACATCCCTTGCCACTAGTGCATTTACTTTTATTCTACTCATGTTCAAATAATGATTTACATGTGAATTTCCTGTAGTGAAGTGACCAGGAATTACATCTAGAGTGATCAGCTTATTCTTTGGAGATTCAATAGTAAAAACACGATTTTCTAACATATTTTCCTCCTTTTTTACTCTAAAATCTTATTCATTCCTATTAATTATAAAAGAAATAGGTATAAAGAAGTTGTTAAGAAAATTCGGAGGTCGGTAGAACTAATTCCACCAACCTCCCGCATCACTTAAGTGAGTTTGTCCAGTAATTAAGTAAAAAAACTTCTTGTACTGCAAGATAACTGTAACCGCCTGCATATACATATTTTCTAACTAAAATCTTTTGATCATTGAATGCTGAAGGAAATTTTATTTGTCTTGTTTATAGTCTGAAAAGCTTGACTAATCTCATGGGATTTAAGAGATTAATAAGGCACTTTTACATGAAAAAAGTTGCCTACTCCTATTAGAGCAACCAACTTTTTATTTTTCTATTTAGCTGATTAAATTATCTCAGAATGTTTGAACCCATCTTTGATTGTATCAGTCTTTTTAAATGTGATTATTCAGGATTGAATTTTCATTTTTTATTTCTTTCCTCTTTTTATCTTATTCTCCAATTTCCCTTTTTTAGTATATATTGATTTATTCTTTCCCCATTCATTTTCATTTGACAGCTGACAGTATGTTTTCCATCTATCTTTTGAAAGTATCCCCTCTTCAATTGCTTGATTTACTGCACATCCTGGCTCCTTGCTATGGCTACAGTTATTGTATTTACATTTAGTAAAAAGTTCAATTACATCCGAAAACGTATCGTTTATGCCATCTTCAACATCCCACATTCCAAGTTCCCTAATTCCTGGAGTATCAATAACAATTACTCCTGAAGCAAGCTCAATCAACTGTCTATGAGTTGTCGTATGTCGCCCTTTAGAATCATTTTCACGTATCTCACTTACCATCATAATTTCTTCCCCTGCAATTGCATTCACAAGTGTCGATTTCCCTACGCCAGAAGATCCTAAAAAAACTATAGTTTTTCCTGCCTGTATATATACATTTAATTGTTTCATTCCATATCCAGTTTTGGCACTAATAGCGAGAACATCAGCCTTTTCTGATATACTTTTTACCTGTGTTATATAAGCCTCTGGATTATCACATTCATCTGCTTTTGTCAAAATCACTATCGGTTTTCCACCACTTTGCAAAGCCACACTAATATATCTTGTTATTCTATTTAAATTAAAGTCATGATTCAAAGATGAAAGAATAAATATATAATCAAAATTAGCTGCTATTACCTGCTCTTTCACTGTTTTAACATATCCAGCAGCATGTCCTGAAAAATCTGTTCTAGAAAAAGAACTCTTTCGTTCACATATTTCCTGAATTAAAGAATCTCCATTTTCATTATATTTTAGAAGAACGTAGTCTCCTACTACAGGATACTCTTTATTCATTTTATCTTTATAAAAAGCACCTTTTAATTTTGCATTTGTTTCTCCATATCCACATAGTACCTTGAATAATTCTCTCTGCACTTCGCTAACACGCGCTACAATTAAATTATCTTTTTCTCTTGTCAGAATCCTTTCGCTCTTATAAATTTCTTCAAATCTCACCGTATTACCTCCAATTTTTTGCACAAAAAAACTTGCCCATCGACAAGTTCTGTTTATACAGTATTTTCAAAAGGGTTGTTTTTATAGAGTACACGGAAAAATCACAGTTCCGACGTACACTCAAGTATTAAATTATTGATTTATCACCGTATTCAAATTTGCCATAATTTAATCAACTCCCTTCGAAATAAAATTGAAAGCTGTATTTTTTTATATTGTACTAAAATGAAATAGAAAATACAACCATAATTTTCAATTATATAGATATAATTCATCTTAGTCGACAATGTACCTATGCCCTTGCTCTAAAAAAATAGCACCAAAATTTTTACATCTTAGTGCATTTATTTTCTATATTGATAATAAGACAGCTCCTCATGCTTATATAAAGATAAACTGAAATTTATAGATTCAATGAAATTAATACTCTGTTAATAAGGGTATATAAACTGATTTTAATACTTTATTAATCCCATTGTCCTGGAAATCTTAATTTTTGTAGTTGTGGGAATTTTTTATTATATTCTTCCACTTCTTCCTTTGGAAGATTTTCAAAAACTTCCGATTCATAGAATTTTCCTTTTATGCCTTTCATACTATCTTCTACTAATTCAATTCCCATAAATGCATCAAAGTTTTTACCCTCGGCAGTTGTAATGTTAAAGTTGTCACATGTTTTAAATCCTATTCTAGGATAATAATCTGGTTCTCCAAAAATTACAATCCCTTTATACCCCTTATTTGCAGCTAATTTCATTGTTTCTCTTAATAACAGCTCACCAACTCCACATCCCTGCCATTTAGGCTCTACGCAAAGAGGTCCAAAGGTTATAATTTCATGTGTATCTGTCCCATCAACAACTCGTGCCTGTGAATACATTATACATCCTATTATCTCTCCATCCTTTACTGCTATTCTGCTTAGCTCTGGAAGATAGTCTTTATCTTGACGTAATTTATGCACAAGATAATGTTCGTCACATCCAAGATGATGCTTATTCCAAAATGCATGCTGTGTCATTAACTCTACATTGTACCAATCCGACTTTGTTTCCATTCTAATTTCTATTTCTTCTCTATTTAATCTTTTCTTTTCTTCTGGAAACCATCCAAATTCTAACCTTACTTCTTTTCTTTGTAAATCATTATTCTTGTAGCAGCAAGTATCCATACCTATCAAGCTAAATCCTTCATGCTGATAAAAATCTATTGCATTAACATTACAAGATTGTGTTTCTAGTATAATAGCACGACGACGTTCTCTTCTTGCTTGTTCCTTGGCCATTTCAACTAACGCATGACCTATTCCTTGCTTTTGATATTTTTCTGCCACCCAAAGTTCTGTAATTCTTAGACGATTAGACCATAGTTCTTGGTCAGTTTCAATTGCGGCAACTAATTCACCATCAACTAACACTCCCCAAGCATAAGCATTCTCCCAGTGATCCTCATATAGCTTATCTGGAAAATCATATTCTTCTGGTGTATGAGTTACTGGCTCTGTAAAATCTTTCTTTTCTATCCCAATAGCGAATCCTTTATCTGTTTTATTTACATAAACATCATAATACTTGTCTGTTATATACCTAATTGGAATAACAGTTCCTTTCCATTTCTCTTTTGGTAAATGTATAATTTCGTATTCCATAGCTTTTATCCTTTCTTCTTATAGCAGCTATTGTCTTAACCTTCTCTAGTTCTGCTCAATTTATAGTCATAATAATCCCTTCAACAAATTCCTGTTCATAGTCATGTAAATTTAACCTTAACCTAAATCAATCATATCCATTGAATAGTCATCTACAATTTGTGCACTTAAAATGTTGTTCTCATACTTAATATTGCTTTTTGTGTGTTTTTAACACTTAGGGCAAGTAATACGGATTTCATTCCATTTTGTATCCATTGAGGCAAAGGTTAATCACTTATGATTCGTTCTTCCATGCTCTTTACTTTTCTATGTGTAACTGACCGCACCATTTTTTCTGTTAGTGAGGATAAAAAATACCTGACTGAATTTGCTACAACAACTTTATACTCGGATTGTTAAAGTTTGCCCATGCTATATTACTGTTAATGTATCTAACCATTCTATAAGCTACTGGCTTAAACCCGCACTTAGGCCAAAATGTTGAAGAAGCAAGATTGGTTATTCTCCAATCTGTTATCATACTGTTATATCCCTTTTCTTTCATAATCCTACAGCCTTCATTCATTAACTTTTTACCAACACCTCTTCCCATTTGAGAATAGTAAGTACCTGCAATACCCAACTCTACTCCATTGTCGGGTGTCATCAAGTCTGAAGTAATCGGACAATATTCTTGAAATCCTAATTCCTTCATGTCCTTTATCGCAATGAGAAACGTTTCGTCATTTTCCTCTACTATACTTTTATATGCAGCTTTCATATCCAATACAACCTCAGGTAACGCAGGCTCAAA
This sequence comes from uncultured Tissierella sp., assembly GCF_902479755.1. NCBI lineage: Bacteria > Bacillati > Bacillota > Tissierellia > Tissierellales > Tissierellaceae > Tissierella > uncultured Tissierella sp. The sequence continues at coordinate 20,718 of NZ_CABSQO010000051.1, forward strand.
CGTAGGTGCAGAATTATGATACGATTGGATTATGCTAGACATTTTACCCATCATTTCACTATCCATTTTATTAGCAACTCTAATCTCTGCATCAGATACATTTTCAAAGGGTTTGTAATCCTCCATGTTCATTACCCCGTGTACTTGCTGGATAAAAAAGCTTAATCGTTGGTAGGCATCATAGTACACCTGATTTCCAAGAGGTATTATAGTGTAGTGCATAAAGCAACCTTGCTCTAGCCACGCCACTGAAACCTTTGCATATAGATTCCTTATAAGTTCAGAGGATTGATCCATTCTGATTGCTATTCCCTCATAGGGCACCCATACGTGTCTACCCCTAAGGGTATCAATCTTTATCTCTCCGATTATATAACCTACTAGCTCATTATTAGTAAATGCTCCTATCCCAATGACCTTATTATTAACAAACAATTTTCCAAGTATATCCGTTGCATATTTAACATTAAGACAACTGTTTTTTAGAAACGGAAACACTTCACCTTCAAAACTTTGCCTATGTATTAGCAAATCAGCCATTGCGGGTATATCATCTATGCTAATTGGCTTGAACTCACATATTTTCATTTCTATTCCTCCCCCTTAATAAGTTTACATTATATTACATATTCTATCATAATAGATTATTACTAGATATGTAAAAATGAATTATTAATTTTTTGTTTTATATTTTCGGATCTTAACGCCTATTCAGAAATAAAAAAACGCCTATAAGTATTGATACATCTTACTCTTAGGCTATTTTTGTATTTACTTGTGGTGCAGTTCACCATAACAATTATAACAGAGGTTTTTCCTGTACATATATACTTTTACCGTATAATATAGCAGAACAATTTTGTTACATTTTCCAACAAACTTCCTGATAAATACCGCCAAGTTATCAATTATTCGTCCATCTGCTTTTCATAAATATAGAGGTAAAATTCTACGTCTTTTTGGGGCTGTATCTCATCAACCTTCCTATAACCATGTTTCTCATAGAATCTATGGTTGCCAGTATTCAGATATGGAGTATCTAAGGTCCATCTCTTAACATGGTCATATTTCTTTTCTATGAATTCAATTGCCTTTGAACCAATCCCCTGACTTTGATATTCTGGAGAAATAAAAATAGCCCCTAAGCAGAAATGCCCATCCCCCAAGTCGTATAAATTTATTCCTCCTGCTATCATATCATCCACTAGGATTTTGTAGTAAATACCCCTTTCTATTTTAGAAATATGCCATTCTATAGAATCAATTCCAGGTGGCAATGCACCATATTTTTTCAGATCATCACGAAATGCTTTCAGAGAAATCTCCCTTAATGTTTCTAAGTCCTTCATTTCTGCAACAGCAAAATTTATCATACTATACACATCCTTGCCATAAAATTTGTGCTAACTTCCAGCTAGCAGTAATAGCCTATATAATATTGAAAATTACATTCTTTTTACAGGTTCCAATAAGGTTAAATAGAAATCATTATGAATAGGTATATGTTGACTCATTCTGTTAAGCACCTCCTTCTTTTGATGTCTTACATGTCTATAACATAATAATATCACTTGACGTCGGGTCAATTGCAATAGGTTTTTAATAAGCATTAAATATTTTTTAAATTGAAACCCCACTGTTGAGTTTTATGTTTAGATTAAAGAGCCACGATATTGATATCGTGGCTCTGCTAAAAGCTTATTTTAATCCCCTATAAAATAACCGCTATTACTTATGGTACGGTCTTACACATACTACTCCACATCAGCCAACTGGGATTATTTCTTAATCTGCTGTAAGATATCAAACATCGCTTCCGACGAAGCACCTTTTACCCTGATTTCCACAAGGATATCTCCATATAACACGCCGAAGCACATTCGGGAACCTGATTCATCACCTGTATCCGTAATCTTATATGTCCGTGCCTGTACAGCTTCGAGCGTTATCTCCTCACTGAGGAAAATTGGATTATCAACAATCTCTCGTAAATCGTCAGGCACTGAATCGGCGCGGGGAATAGGATAGAGTGAGAGGTCGTAATTCTTCTTGTCTACAATAGATGTGATACGGGTTTTGTCGTTATCATTGAGTATTGAAACGCGCCAGTCGATATATCCCATACCTTTTCTCCAGTTAACAAACAGTGCATCCTGCTCTTGATTGATAAAGCGTAAGGCATCCTCAAACACAAATCCAGCAGGGACTTCTGCTGGTAAATATGCACCGAAATCAACGTCCGCGCAGGCTTCATCAAGATTGAGCCGATCTTGACGCAGTTCGGGCACAACCGGGTGAAATACATTAAGATCGCCAGCACCTCCTTTAATCAGAAGACCAACCAACTCAGATATTTCATTCTTGAGAGCTTCCTTTTCCGTTTCTGTACCACCAAGTTCCACATAATAAGCTACATCTGAAAGCTTGAAGGTGGCAAAATAGATGACATTCCTAAGCCCCTTGCTGTTCGAGTTAGTCTCAAAATACCCAGCTGTGACTAGTGTTCCCAGGACATCTGAGGCTTTTGTTTCAACGTCAAACCCATAGTCGAGTACGACTGCACCGGGTCCAATCTGGATATAGGTCTTGAGTCCAGCAGCGGATACGGCATGGGCATCAATATTGAATAGGGTTGCTCCATTTTTATCACTTTGAAAATTCGCCGTTGCTGTAATGGTACGTGTATTTACCAACGCGGGGAAAACAGCGTTAAGCTCATCGACGGTTAGCTCTTGCTCAAAATGCCCCGAAATAGCAATGTTGGCTGCGACTTGAAAATCGGCTTTATTAAAATATAGAGTGTATTTGCTTGACGTGTCGGGCGCCAGCGCATTTTCACTGGGCTGGGAAACGGATGGAGTTTCGCCCGGCATCGGTATTACATTATTTTGCATTAATTGAGGGATTGTTAGAACACCAAGCAAGATAATGGTAAGACAAGCAAAGGCTGCGACATAGCGCTTGATCATAATAGGACGGCTCTTAAGTCTGACATTGTCGGGAGAGGATACTAATCTTTGATGTAACGTTTCCGAAACCAATATTTTATTCATGTATTCGTTATATGCTTTCATAATCGTCCTCCTTTAAAACAGATTCGTTTTGTAAACTTAAATGAAAATTGAGGACTCCAACCTCTGTATGGTACAATGT
>NZ_CABSQO010000052.1:0-21707 GCF_902479755.1 uncultured Tissierella sp.
ATTTATATAAAATTTAATAATGAACTTTATATTATGAAGCAAACTATTATAAGTGATTATTTTTGGATAGCCCGTCGTACAATTCTCCAAGTTCTACTTGCAGATAAGACAATAAGTTACTAATGAAATTATTTATAGATCATAACTTTAAAAACCTTATAAAATACCTTTAGTCTTTAAATATTCTTCTGCTTTTTCTATTCTTCGTCCATTATTTTCTACAAAGAGGTCATAGCGTCGCTTAATCCACATATAAGTTTTATCTCTAACATATGAATCATCTGCGCCCTGAATAAAAGGAACACAAGCAGTAAATGAGTCAAAGCTCAATAGAGCCTCAAAACATTCCAGTTGTTGAATGTCCTTTCTAGTAACGTTTACATAACCTTCTAACATATATTCTTTTAAATCAATACCAAACCATGAATAACAAAGAATTAATGTATTTGCAATATCATATCGACAATCAACAATCTTTGACTTTTCCCAATCCAAAATATACAGCTGTTTTTTATCAGTAAATATAACATTCCAAAAATGATAATCGCCATGATTAAGGCAAATATTATTAAAGTTAACCTCTTTAAATCTTCTACAGAGTGAATCAAGAATTTCTAAATATTCCATTTCCCCTAGATTTATTATTCTATTTTTTAGTGATTCTATATAATCATTAAAATACTTCTTTTGGCTTGTGTAGTAACCAGGAATTACCTCTTTAACTGGATTAATATCTAGGGAGTGAATATACCCAAGTGTCTCTCCAAATTTTTTCATCAAATATTCAAATTGTTCTTTATCATCTATGTAGATTCTATCGAGAGTTTCACCCCCAATCTTTTCCATAATAATTAAAGTCTTTTCTTCATCTTCAAAATATATTTCTGGAATATTTATATAATCGCTATTAAGATAACTTTTAAATATAGCCAGTTCTTTTTTATATTTTGTAACACCACTATTACCTTTATAAACCTTTGAATAATCCTTAAAAACAACATCCTTAGAGAATTCAAGTTGATTTATATAATATTTAAGATTAAACATAGCTATATCATTACTAAAGCCTTCATTAACGAATTATAGATTTGTCATTTCTATATCTACTTGCTCTTTAGTTTTCTTTTCAATTAATTTTTTTACATTTTCACTAAGTCTCTCCCTATCCATAGTCCTCCCCTCATATCTTAATACTTTATCAGCCATATCATATACCTATTAATATCTTCTATTTTCTCTGCTGTAATTTTATAAATTCATAATATAAATGTAAAAACCTAATAATTATACTCATGGTCACCAACCTTTATTTTTTGAATTAATGCCTCATCCTTCCATGATTTCCTTATTTCTATTAGATTTAAAACATTATATCTTCTCTTATCTAAAAAAGATATCATCTTATCATTATTAGGATTTACCCAATTATAAACTGTGTCTTCTCCTAGCTCTCTTGCAATAGTTTCCGCTTTTTCATATAACTTTGATGCCTATCCCCTTCTTCTTGAATCATGAGAAACAAATAAAGACTCAGCCCACACTACGCTATCATCAATTCTACAAACTAAATATCCTAATAACTCTTTCCTATCATCTTCTACAACAAATACAGGATATTTTGCCTCCATATATTCTTCAAACTCTTCTCTTCCTTGCTCAATATTAATAGATGATTTAATTTCCTTAAGTTCCTTTAGTTTTTCTCTAAACCTTGCTATCAATATTGATATTTTCTTTTCATCTTCAAATTTTGCTAATCTTATATCATAGTTTCCCCCTATGAAATCTAGTTTCAACATTTAGATATTTATATAAATCTAATACATTCTATTACTATTCTAGAAGCTAATTCCTAGATTTATTATAAATTATCTTCTGTCCTCAACTTTCATCATCAATATCTATAATTATTTTTCTACAATTAGAACATTTGTAGCTTTTTACCTTTGCTTCAGATAAAAGATTATTTTTATTTAATTTTTCTGATTCAAATACCCAAGCTTCTAAGATCGGCTCTATATTTTCCGGTAGCCATATTATTCCTTTCTGTACTCCATACCCTCCTCCGTAAATAAATCCGGAAATAAGTTTTTTACCGCAATATGGACAATTCATATTACACCCCCAAGATATTAATAAATTCATTGATATACTACATCTACTTTTGTGTATCCTGATAACTTATTTATAAATCTAATATTTTCTTTATTTTATAATTTACTAGCCTTTAACAACATCATAACCCAGTACCTCTAATTCATCAATAAATAAAATAATGTTCCACATGGAACATTATTTTATTTATTGATGAATTTCTATAATATGTACTTGCCTATATGAATATATATATTTTATATGAAATAATAATTCAAATACAGGGAGAATCTAAATGGGAAAGATAATAAAAGACCTTAACAAACTATTAAATCTTACGATTGTAATTATTATATTGATGTCATTAACCATATACGACATATATCCCGAAGCTATATATACATTTTCAAATAATCAGACAGCAATCGTATCAAAAGGACCAAAAGAGGAAAAGATTTTAGCCTTAAGTTTTGACGATGGACCTCATCCCAAATATACTGTTGAGATTCTTGATATACTAAAGGAATATAATATTAAAGCAACATTTTTCGTTCTAGGTATACATGCCGAATTATATCCAGATATAATAAATAGGCAAATATCAGAAGGACATGAAGTCGGTAACCATTCCTATTCCCATGTAAACATGAAAAAAGCATCAAAAAACGTAATTAAGGAGGAGTTTAAAAAAACACAAGACATAATTTATTCCATAAGTAATGTAAAACCTAAAGTCTTTAGACCTCCTTATGGTAATTATAATGATGAAGTAATTAAAATAGTCAGTAGTGATAATACCTCTATTGTTCTTTGGACTTTCTATCAAGATTCAAAGGATTGGAGCAATCCAGGAGTAGATTCAATAGTGAACACTACTTTATCAAAGGCACAAAATGGAGATATTATACTTTTTCATGATTATGTATATAAAGAGGAAAGTCATACTGTAGAGGCCTTAAAAATAATTTTGCCTAAATTAATTGATGAAGGATATAAATTTGTTACAATGTCTGAATTAATTAACATTACCGAAGAAAGAAAGGTGTTGAATAATTATAATTAAATTTTAACTGTATTCATTATATATAGTAAAAAGTCAGGGAGTATCCCTGACTTTATTTTGGTATTTTGACAACTACTTCTACATGGTCACCTTTATCTACCTCTTTATACTCAGCCTTAACACCAGTATCTTTAATTGCAGAAAAAGCCTTTTTAATTGTATTTAGATAAATTCTAATATTTATCATACTCTTAATGTTTTGTTTTACTTCATTATCCTCTCTCTTAGTTAAATCATCTAATATATCATTGACCAATTCCTCTGTCTTATTTACATTTAGCTCATTCTTTATTACTTTTTCTAAAATTTTTCTTTTTAAATCATCGTCAGCTAATTTTAATAATGCTCTTCCATGTCTCTCTGTAAGATTATATTCTAATAAATTTTTCTTAATATCCTCTGGTAATTTTAGAAGTCTTAATTTATTAGCAATTGTTGACTGATTTTTTCCCATTTTTTCAGCTATTTCTTGTTGAGTGAATCCATGGTCTTCTATTAAATTATTATATCCTTCAGCTTCTTCAATAAAATTTAAATCTTCTCTTTGTAAGTTCTCCATTAATGCAATTAGGGCAGATTCTTTATCCCTATAATCTACTATAATAGCTGGTATCTCATGAAGTTCAGCCAATTCCGAAGCTCTAAGTCGTCTTTCTCCAGCTATTAACTCATAAGAATCTTCCTTTATCTGTCTAACACTAATTGGCTGAATTACTCCATAAGATTTTATCGATTGACTTAATTCTTCTAATGATCTTTGATTGAAATCTTTTCTAGGTTGATATGGATTTGGTTTAATATCAGATATAGGAATATATTTGATTTCCGGTTGAAAATTTTTCATATGCATCCCTCTTCTCAATTGACTTTAATATATATTTCTATATTGAGCAGAATATTTCCTTCTTTATTGCCCAAGTTTTTTCCTACAAATTCTCCTATATTATAAGGGACTTTTCTTTGGTTTCCCTCCTCCCCTAGGATATTTTGTAGGAGTTTCTTGTATTTTGTGTATTATTATCAAAGAATGTATTATGTCAGAATTAGGAATCCTAACAATTTCCTTCTTTAAAATTTTTCCACCTAGAAGCTTTATTCCCTTTTCAGCTTCTTTAAGTTCTTCGTCTACTTCTGACCCTTTCATTGATATAAAGTATCCTCCTACTTTTACAAAGGGTAAAGAGTATTCTGAAAGAGTATCTAAAGAAGCTACTGCTCTAGATATACAAATATCATATTGTTCTCTGTATTTTGGTGTCCTACCAAATTCTTCTGCTCTACCATGTATAGCATCTATATTTTTTAGCTCTAAGGCTTTAATAACCTCATTTAAAAAAATAATTCTTTTATTTAGGCTATCCAGTAGAGTAACTTGAAGTTCATTATTGAAAATTTTAAGAGGTAAGCCTGGAAATCCTCCACCTGTACCTATATCTATTATCTTCTTTTTTCCCTCAAACAATTTTGTGATTATCGGTGTTAAACTGTCTAAAAAATGCTTTATATCTATTTCTTTATCATCAGTTATAGCAGTTATATTTATTTTTTCATTCCATTCTTTTAATAAGTCTTTATATTTAATGAAATGTTCCTTCTGTTTTACACTCAACTCAATCCCTAAATCTCCTAAACCCTCTATCAAGGTTTCAATATTACTCATCTATCCCTACCCTTTCTTCTCTTCTTTTATGCTCCATATAAATTAATAATACGTTTATATCTGAAGGTGAAACACCTGATATTCTAGAAGCTTGTCCTACAGAATCAGGTTTTATATTATTTAGCTTTTGTTTTGCTTCATTGCTTAAACCCTTTATCTCATTATAATCAATATCTTGACTTAATTTTTTATTTTCTAGTTTTTTAAATTGATCTATTTGTATCATTTGTTTCTTTATATAACCTTCGTATTTAATTTGAGTCTCTACTTGTAATCTAATTTCCCTCAATAAATCAGGTCTATCTGGATCAAGAACTGATAATACATCATATCCTAATTCAGGTCTTTTTATAAGTTCATAAATATTTGTAGGAGTATTTATTGGTGTACTGTTTAGACTCTCTATAATATTATTATTTTCTATTGTTGGATTTATTTGCACCCTTTTAAGTCTCTCAAGTTCTTTTTCTATAGACTCTTTCTTTGCAAGAGTCTTTCTATATCTTTCTTCTGTTACTAATCCTATTTTATATCCACGTTCTGTAAGCCTCAAATCAGCATTATCTTGCCTTAGAGTGAGTCTGTATTCAGCCCTTGATGTCATCATTCTATAAGGTTCCTCTGTACCCTTAGTGACTAAATCATCAATTAATACTCCAATATATGCCTCTGATCTATCAAGTATAAATGGTTCTTCACCTTTTATATTCAGAACAGCATTTATTCCTGCGATTAAGCCTTGAGATGCAGCCTCTTCATATCCTGATGAACCATTTATTTGACCTGCAAAGAAAAGATTATTTATTTCTTTATGCTCTAATGTCCTTTTCAATATTGTAGGATCTATTGAATCATATTCGATAGCATATGCAGATCTCATAAATCTCACATTTTCAAGCCCTATAATTTCCTTATACATCTCTAATTGTACTTCCTCTGGTAATGTAGAACTAACACCTTGTACATACATTTCCTTAGTAGATAAACCTTCTGGTTCTATAAATACTTGATGTTTATTTTTATCAGAAAACCTTACAACTTTATCTTCAATAGATGGGCAATATCTAGGCCCTACCCCATCAATATCACCTGCATACATGGGTGAACGATGTAAATTATTCCTTATAATTTCATGCATCTTTTCAGTAGTATATGTTAAATAACAAGGAACTTGTTCTTTATCAAATAACTTATCCATATTTAAGAAGGAAAAAGGTATAACTTCCTTATCTCCAGGCTGAATCTCCATCTTTGAATAATCTATACTATCTCTATGAACTCTAGCAGGTGTACCAGTCTTCATTCTTCTTAGATTGAATCCCTTCTCCTTCAGTGCATCTGATAAAAGTATAGAAGGAAACATTCCATCTGGTCCTGATTCATAATTGACTTCTCCCATGAATATTCTTCCCTTTAGATAGGTACCTGTTGCTAAAATTACAGCCTTACAATTATAAATAGCACCCGTTCTAGTTAAAACTCCTTTTACCTTATTACCTTCTAATAATATATCTATTATTTCTCCTTGTCTTAGAATCAAATTTGGTTCATCTTCTAATACTTTCTTCATTTCAGTATGATACATTTTTTTATCGGCTTGAACTCTTAGAGAATGAACAGCTGGTCCCTTAGAAGTATTTAACATTCTCGATTGAATAAATGATTTATCTATATTTAATGCCATTTCACCGCCAAGGGCATCTATTTCTCTTACCAAATGTCCCTTTCCTGTACCACCTATATTGGGATTACAAGATAAAGCTACGATAGAATCTAAGCTCATTGTCATTATCATAGTATTAATACCCATTCTACTACTTGCTAAAGCAGCTTCAACACCTGCATGTCCGGCACCTACTACTATAACATCATATTCTCCTGCAAAATATTTTTTTACTTCCTTCATAAATTTCACCTTTCTAAAATCAAGAGAATTTACTCTCTTCTACATAATTAATTCTTAACATTCAAATAAACTATAATCCACCTATCTCGCTAACGTGTAAGTTACAACCATACTATTATTTCTTCGCATTAGTTAATAATTCAAATTCCAGTCTTTTAATTGCTAATTGTGCAATGTGAATTGTGAATTACTTTCTACTTTCCTATACAGAACTCAGAAAATATTTTATCTAATATGTCTTCTCCAATGGTATCACCAGATATTTCTCCTAAGTTCTCCCAACAATTTTTCAAATCTACCTCTATACAATCTATTGGGACGCTTCCTTTTATATCTTCTATTGCTTGAGTTATGTTTTCTAAGGCCTTAATTAATTGATTTTTATGTCTTACATTAGTAACCACAGTATCTGAATAGATCTCAATTTCTCCACTGTAGAACATACTCTTTATACTTCTTTCCAATAAATCTACACCTATGCCAGATGTAATAGATGTGCTTATTATCTGCCTTTCATTTAAAAGAGATCTCAAATAAGATTCATTATATTTTGTAGGTAAATCTGTTTTATTTAAAAGAATTATACTTTTCTTATTCTTTATCAACTCTATTATTTCATAATCCTCATTAGATAATTCCCTTGAGGCATCAAATACTGCAATAATTAAATCCGCCTTTTCTACTGTTTCCTTAGCTCTATCTACCCCAATTTGTTCAACTAAATCATCAGTATTTCTTATTCCAGCTGTATCTATTATCCTAAGCGGTATTCCATCAATATTTACATATTCCTCTATAATATCTCTTGTAGTACCTGGTATATCTGTTACTATAGCTCGATTTTCTCTAAGAACTGCATTTAATAATGAGGACTTTCCAACATTTGGCTTCCCCAATATTACAGTATTTAATCCATCTCGAAGTATCTTACCTCTATCTGCTGTAGAAAGAAGTTTTTCAATTTCTTCCTTTACCCTGCTTCCACTTTCCTGCAAATCTTCATATGTGACTTCTTCAATATCTTCATCAGGAAAGTCTATAGAAACCTCAACATGAGCAATCATTTCTAACAATATATTTCTTATTTCCTTTATCTTTCTCGATAAAGAACCTTCCAGTTGATTCAAAGAAGCCTCAAAACTCTTATCAGTCTTAGCCCTAATCATATCTATTATAGCCTCTGCTTGAGATAAATCTAATCTCCCATTTAAGAATGCTCTTTTAGTAAATTCACCAGGCTCAGCTAATCTAGCACCATTATTTAATATCAACTCTAAGACCTTTCTTACAGAAATTATTCCACCATGACAATATACTTCCACCATATCTTCTCTAGTATAGGTATGGGGACCTTTCATATAAGATATTAAAACTTCATCTATTAACTGATTATTTTTTTTATCTACTATATGACCGTATATTAATTTTCTATTATAATCTTCATTTAATTCTTTAACCTTATTCCCTTTAAATATTATATTTCCAATATTTAAAGCATTCTTTCCACTAATTCTTACTATACCAATACCTGATTCTCCAACAGCAGTAGAAATAGCAGCAATAGTCATAATATCACCTCTTCTGCATCTATATATAAAGGCTAACATAAAGTTACAATTTTTTATTTAAAATTAAAAATTTGCCTTTTTGTTAACTCCAACTAATTGTAATATACCATTAATACTAAAATAATAAAACTACTTTAATCCAGTATTTATTATTCCAAAATCATTCATTTATATAAATTTTTGTAAATTTTTCTATATCATAAGAGAAACCCAGTATAGTACTGGGTTTTAGCTTTGTCTTGATTGAATAACTACTCTTCTATAAGGCTCATCACCTTCACTATAAGTAGTGATACCTTGAATATTCTGCAATGCAGAATGTATAATTCTTCTTTCATAAGGATTCATAGGTTCTAATTTTATTGGTCTTTTAACATATCTAGCTTTTTCAGCCATTTTATTGGCTAATCTTACTAGAGTTTCTTCTCTCTTAGCTCTATATCCTTCTGTATCCACTACAACTTTAATGTAACTATCTTTATTCTTATTTATAACTAGAGATAGTAAATATTGAATGGCATCAAGTGTATTTCCTCGCTTACCTATTAATATACCCATATCAGTAGAACTAATGTCTTTTATATCTACTATTAGGATATCTCCTTCTCTTTTTACTACATTAACTGCGGATATATTCATTGAACTTAACACTTTAGACAAAAAATTATCAGCTATTTCAATAGGGTCATATACAACAGAAACCCTAACCTTTGCATCTTTTCCACCAATTAATCCAAATAAACCTTTACTTGGCTCATCTATTATTTCTATTTTAACATCTTCTTTATTTGCATTCAACTCTATTAAAGCCTCTTTTATTGCCTCATCAACAGTTTTTGATACCTTAATAACAGACCTCATGACTTTAATTCTCCTCCTTAATCTTACCTAAAGACTTATTGGAAATTATCTGTTGTATAATTGAGAAAATATTACTTATTACCCAATATAATGCAAGTCCTGCTGCAAATCCTCTAGCAGCCATAAAAATCATTATAGGTAAAAACATATTCATCATTCTTTGAGTAGCCTGAGCCTGAGGATCTGTATTTGCTGACGTCATAGTTACACTTTGTAAATAAGTCGTTGCTGCAGCTAATAATGGTAATCCCCAAAGATAAGGATCTGGATTATTTAAATTTTTGATCCAAAAAAATGTTTTATTCATAGCCTCATAAACTGCTGGATCTTTAAAAGCAAAAGTAGTAGGGTTACCCATTACCTTAAAAAAAGCAATAATGATAGGAAATTGAATTAAAAGTACTAAACACCCAGAAGCTGGGTTATATTTATGTTCCTTATATAATTCTGCCATTTTTGCTTGAGCTGTTTGTGGATCATTTTTATATTTAGTTTGAATTTCTTTCATCTTTGGTTGAATTTCATTCATTTTCTTTGAAGATTTACTTTGATGTAAACTAACAGGTAAAAGTATAAGTTTAAATATTATTGTTGTTATAATTATAGCCATTGCGTAGAAAGAAAAATTTGCTGGCTCTGTTCCAATCATAGATACCATATCATAAATAAACTTTAGAAGTCCACCTAGTATATTACCTAAAAAAGCCGTCATTTATAAACCCCCTATCATTTAAGCGGATCATATCCTCCTTCATTAAACGGATGACATTTCAATATTCTTTTTATAGTTAAATAGGTCCCTTTTAAAAAACCATATTTATTATAAGCTTGTATAGAATAATCTGAACATGTTGGATAAAATCTGCAGTTTTTCCTAGTTAGTATATATTTCGATATAATATTCTGATAAATTTTAATTAAAAAAATAGCAAATTTAGCCATTGCTATCACTTTGGCTTATAAATACACCTGCTAATTTTAGAATATGAAGCATTGCACTCTCTAACTCTTTATACGAAATATCTACCACATTCTTTTTAGGTATAAAAATTAAATCATAATTACCTCTTATACTACTAAAATTTAGTCTATAGATTTCTTTCATTCTTCTTCTTATTTTATTCCTAACGACCGAATTTCCGATTTTCTTAGTAATAGAATAACCTACCCTAGTATTTCCAACATTATTTTTCTTTACATAAAGAACTAAATTTCTATTCCAATAATTCTTTCCACCACTATAGACTCTTTTAAACTCCATATTACTTCTCAATCTAAAAATTTTATCCATTGCATTTGCTCCCTTTATCCAAATAAATGGCCTCAAAATCCAATATTTGATGAAAAAATCAAACAATCGTTATAAAAAGGCCACCTTATTAGCGGCCTTATGCAGTTAATTTTTTTCTACCTCTTCTTCTTCTTGCTTTTATAATTTCTCTACCTGATCTAGTCTTCATTCTTTTTCTAAATCCATGCTCTCTGCTTCTTTGTCTTTTCTTTGGCTGATAAGTTCTTTTCATTTAGAAACACCTCCTTCGATAATATACCTTCAGAAATATATAAATAATATAGAGTTTTCCCACAAGAAAACATAAATACTACTAATGATTATATTTATTTGTACTAGATATGTCAAGAATTTTCAACAAAACTGAAGCTATAAAAAGTTATTAACAATTTATTTAACTTGTGGATAATTTTGTTGAATATATTCTTAAATTTTGATATTATTAAATAGCATGTGGATATTATTTTAAACTTATCAATACCTAAAAGTTATACACATTTTGTGGATAGTTTGTGTATAACTTTCAATATTATTTTTTAAATTTTATTAAAACAGTGTATTTACCTATTCTTTTATCCACATTTTTATTCTTCTTAAATATGTTGATAAGTTGATATTTTGCTAATTTATTTTATTAATAACATTTTATTAATAGTTTATCCACAAATAACATTTTCCAAACTTAATTATTTTTACATATATATTTTTCTTTTTTTGTTGATAACTATGTTTATAACTTTTATAAATAAGTTTATTTTTTTTTCTATTGGCAATAATTTTAATGAATAGGAGGTAAAAAGATGGCTTCAAGTTTAGATAATATTTGGAATGAAGTGTTGAATCTAATTAAAGTTGAATTAACTGAAGTTAGCTTTAATACTTGGTTAAAAACAATAGAACCTATTAGTATTTCTTCCAATAAAGTAATCCTAGCCGCCCCTAATGAATTTACAAAGGGAATTTTGGTAGGAAGATATCTAAATCTAATAAAAAATGCTTTTTCTCATGTTACTGAGGAAGAATTTGATATTCAATTTATTATACCTGGAGAAGAATATTCTCTAAATGTAGGACAACCCATAGTACAAGAGGTCAATGATAGTAATCAAAGATCCCAATTAAATCCAAAATATACCTTTGATACATTTGTAATAGGTAACAGTAATCGTTTTGCACATGCTGCTTCCCTAGCCGTAGCTGAAGCACCAGCACAAGCCTATAATCCATTATTTCTATATGGAGGAGTAGGACTTGGAAAAACTCACTTGATGCATGCAATTGGTCATTATACACTTAGCCAGAATCCCAACTCAAAAGTAGTATATGTTACATCAGAAAAATTTACAAATGAACTTATCAACTCTATAAGAGAATATAGAAATGAAGAGTTTAGAAATAAATATAGAAATATAGATGTACTCCTAATAGATGATATTCAATTTATTGCAGGTAAAGAGGGAACTCAAGAAGAATTTTTCCATACTTTTAATGCCTTACATGAAGCTAATAAACAAATAATTATATCTAGTGATAGGCCGCCTAAGGAAATTCCTACATTAGAAGATAGACTTAGATCTAGATTTGAATGGGGATTAATTGCTGATATTCAGCCGCCAGATCTAGAAACTAGAATCGCAATACTTAGAAAAAAAGCTAATGTTGAGAATATTAAGGTTAGTGATAATGTAATGCTCTATATAGCTTCGAAAATTCAATCAAATATTAGGGAACTTGAAGGAGCATTGATAAGAGTAGTAGCTTATTCCTCTCTAACAAATAGCGAAGTTACCGAAGAATTAGCTGAAGAGGCTTTAAAAGATATATTATCAAGTAATAAGTCCATAGAAATCACCGTTGAACTAATAAAAGAAATGGTATCTAAAAATTTTAAAGTTAAAATTGATGACTTTAACTCTAAAAAGAGGACTAGGGCTATAGCATATCCTAGACAAATTGCTATGTATCTAACTAGAGAATTAACAGATTTATCACTACCTAAAATAGGAGAGGAATTTGGAGGTAGAGATCACACAACTGTTATACATGCATATGACAAAATAAGCACAGATATAAATGAAAGTTCAGAATTAAAAAGAAAAATCGATGATATAGTAAAAGAATTAAAAGGATAATTTATTAATTAATGTGGATATCTTTTATGCTTTCCAAATACTTATCCACATGTTATTAAGTTGATAAAAGATTTGATATTTCTATCAATCAATAATTATCCACATAATCACAGCCCCTACTACTATTACTACTATATATTTTATATTCTTTCTATATCTGGGAAAAAAAGGAGGTCTAAATAAATGAAAATAAAAGTAAACCAAAAAGACTTAGCTAAACATATAAATATTGCACAAAAAGGGATATCTTCAAGAACTACTTTACAAATATTAGACGGAATATTGTTAGAAGCACATAAGGATAAATTAAAACTTACAGGAACAGATTTGGAAATAAGTATAGAAACCTATGTTAATTGTGAAATAGAAAGAGAAGGTTCTATTGTAGTTAATTCTAGAATATTTGGGGATATAATTAAAAAACTTCCAGATGCTTCTATTTATATAGATGTTGATAATAACAATATTAATATTAAATGTGAAAACTCAGAATTTAATATATTAGGTAATTCATCTAAAGAATATCCAGATTTACCTATAGTTTTAGAACATACTACATTTCAATTGCCGAATGATTTATTTAAATCTGCCATAAGACAAACAGTCTTTGCTACAACTCAAGATGAAACAAGACCATCTCTTACAGGAGTACTATTTGAAATAATAGATAGTAACATTTCTTTCGTAGCTTTAGATGGATATAGATTAGCTTTAAGAAAGTTACCTATACAATCAGATGTGGAAATTAAGATAATAATACCAGGTAGGGCTTTAAATGAGATAAATAAAATAGTAGAAGATAATGAAAGTAATATGGAAATCGCAGCTGCACCTGGGCATGTAGTATTTAATATAGGAGATACTATAGTATATTCAAGATTATTAGAAGGACAGTTCTTTAATTATAAAGAAATTATAAGGAAAGATCATAAAACATCTGCAATAGTAAATAAAAAGGCATTTCAAGATAGTCTTGAAAGAGCGTCATTGCTTGCAAAAGAAGAAAAGGCAAATTTAGTTAAGTTAAGCATAATAGATGGACAAATATTAATAAAATCTAATTCTGAAATAGGAAATGTAAATGAAATGATAATGGCTCAAGCCAATGGAGAAAATATAAATATTGCCTTTAACTCAAGATATATATTAGAAGGTATAAAAGTAATCGATGCAGAGGAAATAAAGTTAAATTTCATGGGAAGTTTAAATCCATGTATTATAAAACCTTTGCAAGATGAAAACTATACTTATTTAGTCTTGCCAGTGCGTCTTGCACAAGATGATTTTTAGAGGAGAGATAATCTATGAAAGAAATATCTATAGAAACTGATTATATTAAATTAGATCAGTTCTTAAAGCTTGCAGGTATTACACAAACTGGTGGTCAAGCAAAGATTATGATTAGTGAAGGTAGTATAATAGTCAATAATGAAGTTACATTACAAAGAGGAAAAAAAATAAGGAAAAATGATATTATTGAAATTAAAGGTTATGGATCTTTTGTTGTGATATAATATTATTTACCTTAAGGGGTGTTTTTTTTGCATGTAAAAAATATTAGACTTATAAATTTTAGAAATTATTATAGTCTAAACATAGACCTGAATAAAAAGACAAATATTTTTATAGGAAAAAATGCTCAGGGGAAAACTAATTTACTTGAAGCAGTATATATTTGTGCAACAGGAAGATCCTTTAGAACAAATAGGGATAAAGAGATAATCAATTTTAATAAAAATGAAGCTTATGTTGGAGCACAAATGAATATAGGGAAGCAGGAAAAATTTATTGAAATAAAATTAGAGAGAGAAAAAGCAAAAAGAATTAGAGTAAATAAGACTGAACTAAAGAATTATAAAGAACTCTATAGTGGATTAAATGTGGTTATTTTCTCACCTGAAGATTTAAAACTTGTAAAGGAAGGACCAGGAGAGAGAAGAAATTTTTTAGATATGGAGATTTCTCAAATAAGGCCTGTATATAACTTTAATATAAATAGATATAATAAAATATTGTTTCAAAGAAACAATTTGTTAAGATCAAGTAAGTTTCAAACGAATATATCTAGTCTTTTAGAAATATTTGACTTACAGCTTGCAAAAATAGGTACAGATATAATTTTAGAAAGAGATAAATATGTACAAGAACTTTCTAAGATATCTAGTATTACTCATAATAAAATAACCCTATCTCGAGAAAATCTAGAATTAAAGTATTTATCTAATATTGAAATATTAGATAATAAAATAGAAATGGAAAAAAATTATTTAAATAAGCTTAAAAAGTATATAGATAAGGATATAGAAGCAGCTTCTACACAATTAGGACCTCATAGAGACGATATATTGATGACAATAAATGATAAGGAGCTTAAGACATATGGATCTCAAGGTCAGCAAAGAACTGTAGTATTATCTATAAAACTATCTGAAGTAGAATTAATAAAAAAGCAGAGAGGAATTTATCCAGTATTACTTTTAGATGATGTTTTTTCTGAATTAGATGAAGAGAGAAGAAAGTATTTAATTAAATCTTTCCAAGATATGCAGACATTAATAACAGTAACAGATGCCATAGACCTAAAAGAAATGGAAACAATCGAAAAATCTATATTTTATATAGAAGAGGGGAAATTAATGTAGATAGGAGTCATAGGATGATTATTCATATAGGTGAAAATAACTATATATTTGAAAAAAATATAATAGCTATACTAGATAAAAAAGCTGCTGAAGGTACAAAAAAAACTAGGGAATTTATAAATAAATTAATAGAAGATAATTGTGTAATTGGTTCTTTAGATCAAAATACAAAATCCTATATAGTTGTATCAGATAATAATAAGACAATAGTTTATACATCAAACATATCTTCGAAAGCACTATCAAATAGAAATATTTACGAATAGATAATATTAGATTGGAGGTAATTTAATGGCCAATGAAAAAAATGGGATAAACGGTAACAATGATAGACATTATACAGCTCAAGATATCCAAGTACTTACAGGTCTAGAGCCAGTAAGAAAAAGACCAGGTATGTATATAGGCAGTACAGGACCAAAAGGACTTCACCATTTAGTATATGAAGTAGTAGATAATAGTATAGATGAGGCTTTAGCGGGAATTTGTGACACCATCAGGGTCACTATTTTTGATGATAACTCAGTAAAGGTATCAGATAATGGTAGTGGAATACCAGTTGAAAAACATCCACAAACAGGAAAATCCACTGTAGAGACTGTTTTAACTATATTACATGCAGGTGGTAAGTTTAATAATGGTGCATATAAAGTATCCGGTGGGCTGCATGGTGTTGGGGTTTCTGTAGTAAATGCACTATCTGAGTGGCTAGTAGCTAAGGTAAGAAGAAATGGTAAAGAATATATGCAAAAATTTGAAAGAGGATTAGCAAAAACAGAACTTGAAACTATAGGAGAGTCTGATGAAACAGGTACAACTATCCATTTCAAACCAGATGCAGAAATATTTGAGACTATAATATTTAGTTTTGAAACCTTAGAACATAGATTTAGAGAAATGGCATTTTTAAATAAAGGAATCAAAATTATATTAGAAGATGAGAGGGAAGGAAAAACAAAAGAATTCCATTATGAAGGTGGAATAAAGTCTTTCGTAGAGTATATAAACAAAAATAAAACTCCTATACAAAAAGATATAGTATATTATGAGGGAGAAAAAGATGGAACAACTGTAGAATTAGCATTACAATATACTGATGGATATACAGAAAATATATTTACCTTTGCAAATAATATAAACACTCCAGAGGGTGGAACACATTTATCAGGATTTAGAACAGCTTTAACTAGGGTCATGAATGACTATGGTAGAAAGTATGGAATTATAAAAGAAAAAGAGGAGAATCTTAGCGGAGATGATGTAAGAGAGGGTTTGACAGGTATATTATCAGTCAAGTTAATGGAACCCCAATTTGAAGGTCAAACTAAAAGTAAACTAGGAAATAGTGAGACAAGAGGTATAGTTGAAACTTTAACATATGACTATTTAAATATATATTTAGAAGAAAATCCTAGAGAGGCAAAAATAATATTAGAAAAAGCCATATCTTCTCAAAGGGCAAGAGAAGCCGCTAGAAAGGCAAGAGATTTAACTAGAAGAAAGAGCGTATTAGAGAATACTACATTACCTGGGAAATTAGCAGATTGTCAAGATTCTGATTTAGAGACTACAGAGATATATCTAGTAGAGGGAAATTCAGCTGGTGGTAGTGCAAAGCAAGGTAGAGATAAGAAATTTCAGGCTATATTACCCCTAAGAGGAAAGATATTAAATGTAGAGAAGGCTAGATTAGATAAGATATTAAGTTCAGAGGAAATAAAAATTATGATTACAGCCTTTGGAACAGGTATTGGTGAAGATTTTAATATAGAAAAATTAAGATATGGAAAAATAATATTGATGACTGATGCCGACGTAGATGGCGCGCATATTAGAACTTTACTATTAACTTTCTTCTATAGATATATGAAAGAGTTAATAGATAATGGGCATATATATATTGCTCAGCCACCACTTTATAAAGTAACTAAAAGTAGACAGGAACATTATGTATATAGTGATAAGGAATTAGATGATTTGTTAGAGGAAATAGGTAGATCTAACTATGCTATTCAAAGATATAAAGGTCTTGGAGAAATGAATCCAGAACAACTTTGGGATACAACTATGAATCCAGAAACAAGAACACTATTAAAAGTAACTTTAGAGGATGCTGTGGCAGCTGATGAAGTATTTACAACTTTAATGGGTGATAAAGTACAACCAAGAAGAGAATTTATTGAAGAGAATGCTAAGTTTGTAAAAAATTTAGATATATAGGAGGTCAAGTATGGATAGAGAATTTGACAATATAGTAGAAATAAATATTGAACAGGAAATGAAGAAATCCTACTTAGACTATTCCATGAGTGTAATTATGAGCCGTGCTTTACCAGATGTACGTGATGGACTAAAGCCTGTTCATAGAAGGATAATCTATGCTATGGATGAGCTTGGTATGGGGCCAGATAAACCTTACAGAAAGTCTGCTAGGGTTGTCGGGGACGTACTAGGTAAGTATCATCCTCATGGGGATAGCTCAGTTTATGATGCAATGGTAAGACTTGCACAGGATTTCAATATTAGATATCCGTTAGTAGATGGTCATGGAAACTTTGGATCTATAGATGGTGATGAAGCTGCTGCTATGCGTTATACAGAGGCGAGAATGACTAAACTTGCGATGGAAATGCTAAGGGATATAGGAAAAGATACTATAGATTATAGACCAAACTTTGATGAAACGTTAAAAGAGCCTGTAGTTTTACCAAGCAGATTTCCTAATTTATTAGTTAATGGTTCTTCAGGTATAGCTGTAGGAATGGCAACAAATATTCCTCCTCATAATCTAAAAGAAGTAATAGATGGTGCTATAGTACTTATAGATAATCCTGATGCTGATGTTGAAGAATTAATGACATCAATAAAAGGACCAGATTTTCCAACAGCCGGTCATATAATGGGTAAAGAGGGTATAAAATCTGCTTATAAAACAGGAAGAGGTAAAATAACAGTAAGAGCAGTTACTGAAATAGAAGAAACAAATAAGGGAAGACATAGAATCATAGTAACTGAACTTCCTTACCAAGTTAATAAAGCTAATTTAATTGAAAAGATAGCTGAATATGTTAGAGATAAAAAATTAGAAGGAATATCTGATCTAAGGGATGAATCTGATAGAGAAGGTATGAGAGTAGTTATAGAGATTAAAAGAGATGCAAATCCAAATGTAGTATTAAATAATCTATATAAGCATACTCAATTACAAACTACTTTTGGAGTAATAATGCTGGCTTTAGTAAATGATGAACCAAAAATCCTTGATCTAAAGCAAATGTTGACTCATTATATAGCTCATCAAAAAGATATAATAACTAGAAGAACTCAATATGACTTAGCTAAGGCAGAAGAAAGAGCTCACATAGTAGAAGGATTAAAAATAGCATTAGATAATATAGATGAGGTAATACGTATAATAAGGTCATCTAAGACTGAAGCTATAGCAAAAGAAGCTTTAATGGATAGCTTTGGGTTATCAGATAAGCAGTCTCAGGCAATATTAGATATGAGACTTAGACGTCTGACAGGTCTGGAAAGAGAAAAATTAGAAGAAGAATATGAAGCATTGATAAAAGAGATTAATAGGTTTAGAGAAATACTAGCTAATGAAAGATTAGTATATCAAATAATTAAAGAAGAACTAATTGAAATAAAAGAAAAGTATGGAGATCCAAGAAGAACTAGAATAATGCCTTCTGCTGATGAGATAGATATAGAAGATATGATTGAAGAAGAAGATGTTGTAATTACATTAACTCATTTCGGTTATATAAAGAGAACTCCGGAGTATACTTATAAGACTCAGAAAAGAGGCGGAAAGGGAATAGTAGCTTTAACGACTAGGGAAGAAGATTTCGTAGAGGACCTATATATTACTTCAACTCATGATACAATATTGTTCTTTACTAATAAAGGTAAAGTGTTCTCCTTAAAGGCATACGAGATTCCTGAAGGTGGTAGACAGGCAAAAGGAACAGCTATAATAAATCTATTAAATCTAACAGGTGATGAAAAGGTAAATGCTATAGTACCTATAGATAAGAATACTACAGAGAGTAATCTTGTTTTCATTACTAAAGAAGGTATCATTAAAAAGACCAGCTTAGATAATTTTGAAAATATCAGAAAGAATGGTATTATAGCTATTAGTCTAAGGGATAGTGATGAATTAATAGGTGTTAGAAAAACAAATGGAAATAGAGAAATGATTGTAGTAACTAAAAAAGGTATGTCTATCAGATTTGATGAAAATGATGTTAGAGAAATGGGAAGATCTGCCATGGGAGTAAAAGCCATTAGTCTAAGAAATAATGATCAGGTTGTAGCTATGGAATTAGTTGAAGAAGGTAAGAAGTTATTAGTTATTTCAGAATATGGATTTGGAAAGAGAACTTCACTAGATGAGTATAAAATTCAAAATAGGGGAGGAAAAGGACTAATAACTTATAACATAAAAGAAAAAACTGGTGATATAGTTTCAGCTAAGGTTGTAGATGATAATGATGAATTATTGATAATTTCATTTACGGGTACAATTATTAGACTTATAGCTAAAGATATTTCTATCATGGGTAGAAGTACCCAAGGAGTTACTCTCATGAAGATGAAAGATGATAGGGTAGTAGCTGTAGCAAAATATGTAGAAGAAGAATAATGTAATAATCAATTATAATCCTTTATTTCGTTCAGGTATTTTTATACTGAATGGATAAAGGATTTCTTTTTAGGTAAAAATTTCTAAATCCGGGTATTTTGCTTTACATTAAACTATTTTTATTATAAAATTAATACATATTGTTATGTAGATAAAGGAGGGTTTGTAATGTCTCTAAATATACAAGTAAAGTTTGATGAGAGAGAAAATCAGTGGGTATTTTTGCCAGAGGGAGAAATAGATATCTATACTTCTCCAAAATTTAAAGAGGAGATATTGAAACATTTTAGTAGTAAGCAAACAGATATATTAATAGATGGAGAAAATCTAAATTATGTCGATAGTACGGGACTAGGAGCGTTAATATCTATTTTGAAAAAGCTTAAAGATAATGAATACAAAATTTATTTATCAAATATTAAGCCAAATATAAGAAAAATATTTGATATTACAGAATTAGATAAGTTGTTTATTATAAGAGGTGAAAAGGATGAATAAGGATGTAATAAGTTTCACAATACCTAGAAAGCCAGACTATATTAGCTTAGTTAGGCTTACTACCTCAGGAATAGCACATAGTATGGGATTAAATGTAGATGACATAGAGGATATTAAAGTTTCTATAGGAGAAGCTTGTGTTAACTCCCTTATGCTAAGCGATGGAGAAGAAATATCTTTAGTATTTGAAATAGATGAAGAAAAATTATCTATAGAGGTAACAAATGTTAGTGAAAATATACCTGAAGACTTGGATGAAAGAAAAGAAAGAGAATTAGGTTTATTAATTATAAAGTCATTGATGGATGAAGTTGTATTTAATGGAGACGGAATAAAAATGATCAAGTATATAGAGGATGATGATCAATGACTAATAAGGGGCAAGATGAAAGAGAAAATAAAGAATTAAAAGACAAAACAGAGATTAAAAACTTATTTAAATCCTATAGTCAAAATAAGGATAAGGATACTAGAGATAAATTAATTGAAAAACATATATATATAGCGGAGATTTTATCAAAAAAATATGCAAATAGGGGTATAGAATATGACGATATATATCAAGTGGCTTGTATTGGACTTATATATGCTATAGATAGATATGATATAGATAAAGGTTATGAATTTTCTAGCTTTGCAACTCCAACTATAATAGGAGAAATAAAGAAATATTTCAGAGATAAGGGGTGGACCATAAGAGTACCTAGAAGAATACAAGAATTATCTAAGAAGATAAATAATGCAAAGGTATTTTTATCCCAACAATTACAAAGGTCACCTACAGTTGAAGATATAGCAAATTATCTAAAATGTTCAGAAGAAGAGATATTAGAGGCCATGGAAGCAAGTAAGGTATATACTCCTCAATCTTTAGATGTGACTTATGATTCAAACAATGAAGATAAAGATGTTAATTTAGCAGACCTAATTGGAGAAGAGGATCACTATTTTAGTAGAATTGAGAATAATGATTTTTTAGTTAAGACTATGGAGAAGTTAAATGATGTAGAAAAACAAATATTGATTGAAAGATATTTTAATAAAAAAACTCAAGTTTCTATAGCTAAAATGCTAGATATATCTCAAATGACAGTATCTAGGATAGAAAAAAGAGTTTTAGAAAAGCTAAGGAAAGAAATAGAAAGAACAATGATATAACAATTAATAATGTATTATTATAAAATAATCTTTGAATTTATTCAAAGATTATTTATTAAAAAGCTACTAAAACCAATATTTCTAAAGAAAATAAAACTTTTTTAAAATAAGTATTGACTTTAGTTACTAAAGAGAGTATTATAGTAAAAGTCGGCTGCGACATTGAACAAAACAAATCAA
>NZ_CABSQO010000053.1:0-20129 GCF_902479755.1 uncultured Tissierella sp.
AATTTCCAAGGCAAAATAAATTAAATTTTTTCTTGACATTTAATAGCTGGTCTTAATTAAGCTTCTTTATACTTTTTTATATCTATTAATGATTTCTACTAATTAAATTCATCTTCAAATTTGACTATAGAATTAAACATTAGAAACTATGCAATCTAGCTTTTCGCCTTCCTTTTTGTAATATCTTTTGAGAATTAGACACTTATGACCTTCTGCTGACCTCTTACAAATCTAAACAATTCTTCTTCTGATAATAATGATAATTTTAATATTTCTTCAAATGGATCACCCTTTAATCCAAGATATTTTGCAAAGGCTGGTTCTGTCTTCATTCCAGATCTTTTTAATTTTTTTATTTCTTCTTTTAGTTTTTCTCCACCTAAATCAAGTATCTTTTTTTCTATTATCATGTGACGATAGCCATTTTGATTGAAAACAGGTTTTGGCTGTCCAAAAACTTCTATGCAAAAATCATCATACTTAAAACTAGAAAATGATGTCTCTAATCCTCCGATAAACTGTCTCTCAATATGAAAGATATCACATTTTTTATAAAATTGTATTATTGTTTTTTCAAAGACATCATGATTATAGACTTCACAGATAATATCTAAATCACTATCAGATATATCAATATCTATAGGGATTGTTCCGACTAAAACTGGATTATAATTATTTAATATCTCAAATAGATTTAATTTTTTCAGTAATTTATAAGCTGACTTCTGCCTACCATTTCCTTCTTCTAAATAATTGATGTTTCTAAATTGATTTTCCAACTTATATCACCTACTTATAAAACTTAATTTAATATCCTATTGTTTGTGATGTCTTGATGCACATTGTATTAGAATCACCGTCAAATATGCTATGCCCCTTGAGTAAGTTATAATAAATCCATACTCAATCTAATCATATCTCTACACATAATACCATTTTCCACAATTTCTTCCTCATAATGTCTTGTGAAAAAATCCTTATCCACACCTATTATACGAAATCCACATTTCTGATATAATGCAAGTTGCTGCAAACTTGAATTTCCTGTTCCAATTTCTAATGTCTTCGCCCCTTCTTTCCTAGCCATAGATATTGCATGTAAAACTAACCTTTTTCCAATTCCTTTACCTTGCATATTTTCTTTTACCGCGACATTCACAAGTTCCATAGTATTTGGTCTAGTCTTTATTAATACATAAATTCCAACTATTTCATCTGTTTTATATGCAAAGCAAATCCCTCTATGCAAATAATCTTCTACAGCATTTCTCGAAGGATCAGCTAATAATAATAGTTCAAAAGGTATTACATCTGTATCATCTAATCTGCAAATATCATATTTCAATTTTTCTATTTTCATTTGTTTCATTTCTCCCATATTAAATCTTTATATTTATAATACTTTCTATTTTTCCATCTTTAAACTCTAACTTAAATATATCTGGCATTTTCATTGATTTCCAAAAATCATAGTCATATCTTTTATCAAAAAAATTTAAAATCACACCTAAGATTGTCCCATGTGTTCCAATTACAATATCTTCCCCATTATATTTTTCTAAAATACTCTTCAGAGCATCGATTCCTCTAGCTTGTACTTCATTTAAATTTTCTCCTGTTTCTAAGCAATAGTTAAAACTATTCCATTGTTGTCTTGTAAAAGAAATGAAATCTTCAATGGGATAGTTCGCAATTTTTCTTTCTCTAAAATCATCTATTATTTCTATAGTTATTCCTCTATCTTCCGCTATACCTCTTATAGTATTTATTGCTCTTAAATAGGGACTTGATATTACTCTCGATACATCATATTCTTTAAATAATTCTGTTAACCCTAAAGCATCATTATTTCCCTTTTCTGACAATGGTCTACTATATTCATCTGGAATATAATCAACCTCTGCGTGCCTAACTAAATAAATAATTGTATACATCTCTATTTTCACTCTTTCCTCACAATATTATGGGTAAAGCATAAGTAATTCATTCTATATTCATATGTTTAATATAATCGAAGAGTATTAACTTTTCGGTGATTGTATGTTCACTAATCTTTTCATATCCAAACTTTTCATAAAAATAATGATTCCTATAGTTCATATAAGGTGTACTTAAAGTCCATTCTAAAGCTTCTGAAAATTCACTTTCAATAAATTCCATTAATTTAGCCCCTATCCCCTTGTTTTGATAATTAGGACTTAAATATAATCTATTCAAATAAAATTGAGTATCTGATAACTTTCTAACTTCAATTCCTCCTATTATTATGTCATCTAGAAAAACAGTATAGTGAAAAGAATTATTAATTTTTCGTATTAGTTTTTCTATTGGCTCAGTTGCAGGACTTGTATCATAATCTTCATATTTCTCTAGATCTTCTTTGAAAGCTTTCTTTTGTATATCTAATAAGATTTCTGCTTCATTAATCCTAGTTCTTTGAATTTTTATCTCCATAAACCCACCCCTATAACTATAGAATATTTTCCAAATTAAATTACCATATTATAAACAATCTAAAATTTTTATATAAAAATATGTCTCAATAATAAGGCTTATTATAATATCCTGATGAATCAAATTTTAATTAACGTTCAAACAGTTTATTCATATCAATTAAATCATAATTATCTAGTATCTGCTTATATACGATTCCATTTAACTTATATAATTTATAAGCATTTGATTTCTCATCGCTTTTTAATATCTTGAATTTATCATCCTTTATTACTAGTGCACAATTGTTTTCAATAGCTATTCCTATTCCTTCAAATGTTTTCATTATCTCATCAAACCCTTCTCCACCTTTCTCGTTATAATGAGGACAGTGAATAGCATCAATGAAACTAAGTCCATCAATACGTTGATAGTCCCACCAACCATCTTTATTACGAGATAAGTCACTATCACCATGCCCATATCTAAACCAACACATGGAGCCTGCACTTAGGCCAGAAAGTACAATACCTGCTTCATATGCTTCTTTTAGATATTCGTCAACTTTCTTGCTACGCCATACTTCCATCATCTTTACAGTATCTCCACCACCTACGTATATAATATCTGCAGAAAGGATCTTGCTTCTTATTTCTATGTCTGAAAGATTTCCATTTATTAGGTATAATACATCTATCTTACATCCTAATCTCTTTCCATATATATCATTAAATATATCAATATATCCTTGGGGTTCATTACTTGCAGTAGGGATAAAAAGCGCTTTAGGATTTACTTTACCAGCTGACTTAACAATATACTCATCAATTACCCAAGTCTCAAGTTTGCTTATTTCTCCTCCACCAATTGCAACAATTATTCCCATTTTGTTTCCCTCCCCTTTCTATATATTTCTATATACATAATTCAATTGCTATTCCCCAAAGCATTCTTGGGCGACCTTTATGCTAAATAGGGTGTTATCTGATGTAATGATTTTCCACCTATTTTATATCTCCTAATCTATTAATTGGCCAAAATCTAAATACTGCTTTGCCTTCAATACTCTTATAATCTACAAGCCCAAATAATCTACTATCATTACTATTTTCTCTATTATCTCCCATTACAAATAATTTCCCTTCAGGTACAATAACAGGATACTCTATTATCCTTTTAATTGTATTACCTTTAACATATGTCTCTTTTAGCAGTTTATCATTTACGTAGACTTTCTCATCTTGAATATCAATTTTATCTCCTGGAGCCCCTATTACTCTTTTAATAAACCTATTTCTACGAGGTTCTCTATTGAACTTCATTTTCATATCTTCTAATACATTTATAATTCTATCATTAAAATCTTCATTTATTTCCCCTTGAAGAAATACAACAATATCACCAGATTTAGGCTCTGAAAAATGATAAGAGACCTTATCTACATATAATTTTTCTCCCTCAAATAAAGTATTTTCCATAGACCATTGTTTCACTTCAGTTAATGCATATACCTCGCTATTAAGAAATAACACAATTACAAAGGCTATAGATAAATGCAAAATCCATTCTGCCCCCTCCTGTATAATGCTATTTCCTTTTATTTTCTTCATAATTATTTCAACTCCTTAAAATATTATTTAACAACACTATATTTGATTAAAACTAAAAAATCCATGTCTTCTAGATAATGGAATAATATCTGTGATGTCCCTAAACTAGCTCCTAGAGCATTAACACTTAACGTAGCTTCACTCTAAGTAAAAAAGTGTAATGTTCACTCTCCAAGTCGTTTCTTCTTTATGAGTGCCACTTATCAAATAGTCTGTTAGATTATGTTTTTCACTTGCCCAAAACTCTATATTTATTAACAATTTCTGTTATTGCCTCCACAATTAACTCTGGTTCATCATTTTGTACATAGTGTCCACTTTTCTGTGCTGCAATAATTTTACTATTACTAGATAATTTCTTAAATTCAAATTGAAGCTTTTGCTCTACATCTAGAATTTCTTGGTTAGGCCAATCTTTTTTATAATTATCAGGTAATCCTCGAGTTATCACTGTTAATGGGAACTCAAATACACACTTATGTTCATCTACTTGCTTATAGCTTTTAATTTTATCAATTTTTTCAGAATTAAGCATTGGATTACTGTAATATTCTCGATTTGAAATTAGTAAATGATTAGGTAAAACCTTCTCAAAAGCTAATTCTTTATATTCGGGAGCAGCGTCCACTAATATCATTCCTACCACTAAATTTGGATGAATACTTGCAAATAACCTTGATACCAATCCTCCAAAAGAATGTCCTACTAAAATAAAAGGAGGCTTAACTGACACTTTTTGCAAAAGCTCAGACAAATCCTCTACAACATCTAAACATGTACGAGGAATTGCTGAAGTATCACTTCTACCTATTCCTGCTCTATCATAAGAGAAAGTTGTCGTAAATAATGATATCTTATTTTGAACTAGAGCCCATACTTCGTTACTATCACCCATCCCGGCCTCAAATAATACTGTGGGAGATCCATTTATATAATACTTACTAAACAGCTCATATCCATTAATTTTGCTTCGTTCATTTTTATATTTAACTTCTTCTAAACTCTCCATTATATAACTCCTTCAATAAATTTATTTCCACAGCAAATGTGATACACATCATCCTAAAATTACTCCTCGGTGCACTTTTACACAAATACATTGTTACACTACGAAATCTTATATCCCACAATACTAACAAAGATGATTTGTAAACCATTCAGTAGTTAATTTAACTACTATATCAAAATGTTCAAGGAAACTATGGTTTGCTCCATCAATAACTTCTAATTTTGAGTCATTTGAAAGCAATGCCATTGCTGCTTTAGATCTTTCGTAGAGCAGCTTTTCTTCTTCGTCATTATTACCATGAATTATTAAAACTGGGCAATTAACATCTTTTAATAACTCTTTCTGATTAATTAACTCAAAATCTTTTAGAATCCTTTTATCAATTACAATCTTTTTTCGTACTTCTTGTGGTGTGTGCTCTGTTAAATATCCTTTTTCCTCTAATTCTTGCATTTGCTCTTTTGTAAAGAATTCATACCAGTTATACTTAATCGAATCAGTTCCAGCACCTGATAAAACCATTGTTATTATTTCAGGAGTATAACTTTTTAAACAAATAACAGTTCCAAGACTATGCCCATACAGTGCAATTTTTTTATATCCCTTTGACTTTACAAATTGAATTGCTGACTTCAAATCATCCACTTCTTTTTCAACAGTCAGAATATCATCATCACTTTCTCCACAACCACTAAAGTCAAAAAGTAAAGCACTGTAACCTGATTCATTAAATGCCGTAGCAAGCCTTTCAAAACGTCCCTTTGAATGTTTGTTCGACATAAAGCCATGACACATTATAATTATTGATTCAGAAGTAGATGGGTATAGGTGCCCAACTAAGTTTAAGTTTCTTGAGTTTTTAAATCTAACTCGTTCCATCATCTTTCCCTCCTAACAATTCAGCTTAAAGTTTAACCCCTATATTAAGGTATACTATAGCAGTTCTGGTTACCAACTCCTGCGAAGTATGAGCAGGTATGCGTAGTGAATGGCAACATTTTGTTAAGTGCTACTGCAATCAAACCCCATTCTTTAGCACTATAAAACCTTTTCTCCCCTTCATTTTCCCACAAAATTTCTTACAATATACTATTCTACAAATTTTGCTAAACTCCTTCTTTTATCACTAAATACTTCTTAAATAAAAACAAGGCAAATAGCTTTCACCATTTACCTTATTTCATCAACAGAGATAAACCTTTTCTCATTATTTAATTATTTAAGCTTTGAAGCTTATTTGATTTACTATTCCACATTCTACAAAGCCCACATTCTTATAAGCCTTATTTGAAGCCGGATTTGACAAATCTGTATAAAGCATTGGTATCTTATTCTCATTATATATAATTTTACTTAGTTCACTAACCAATGCCCCTGCATATCCTTTTTTACGATGTGATGGCGGAGTATATACTTCATTTATTCTCCCATGTCTAGGAGAACGATGGGCAATATTAGCCATTGACACAATTTCATTACTATTTTTCCAGACATAGAAATTATCACTGAGTATATAAGACCTTGCGGCTTTAAATTGTTTATCCATTGTCGTGCTTATACCAAAGCAATCTTGTATAAATCCTCCAAAAAATTCAGATATAATTTCTACATCTTCCAAAGATGGTTTACTAATTGAGCCACTAACATGCATTGGAAAATTTATATTGGGACAATAATATGATTCCATACACATGGATATTTTCCAAGTTATATTCTTCCGCTTTGCATAATTATTTGCCAAAAACTCAGCTATTTCTGGTTTCGCAACAAACTCTAAACTATCCTATTCTTTAAACAAATTATAAAAACCATCCGCTAACTCTTTATATTCTTGTTCTTCTACATCTTTATCAGTCCATATCCATGCAGGATGGTGTGGTGAAGATTGTGCAATAATAACTTTGCCATTTTCACTTTTTATCAAAATAGGATCATCTGACTCCCTAATACGGTGCATCAAATTAAACCTAACTTCTTCTGTTATAAATGGTTTAGTGTTAAAAACATTTGAGGATTTATCAAATGGTATAAACATATAAATTCCCCCTTTATAAAAAAAAGATTCTATCGAAGCAATTAGAGATTTTTATTAAACACATTTAGATTGGTTTTTTTGAAAAACCAAAAATAAGTAAGTACTTTCCTATGGGTTATAAGCAAGGTAGATAGCTCTTGCTATCTACCTTGTTCTAATTTCTATTCTATTTTTTCTAATCTTATTCCTGTCATTTGTCCATTTAAGTCTTGCTTTTCTAAACTTTCTTCTGTTACTCTTTCTATGGATTTAGCTAGAGTCTCAGATTTAATAAATGCATCATACTCATCTAAAGCTGCCTTAATGTCATCAGATCCATCATAGAATATATTTATATTATCTAGAACCTCATATCCATTATTCTTTCTCATTTGCTGAACCTTGGATACGAATTCTCTTGCATATCCTTCATTGATTAAATCAGGAGTTAAAGTTGTATCCAATATTACAAATAGATTGTTTTCCATTGCCACATCAAAGCCTTCTTTAGATGATATGGTAACTAATACATAATCCTTTTCTATTTCTGTATCTTCACCATCTAGGTTTAATACTAATTTCTCACCTGATTCTAACTTTTCTACTGTAGCATGTGCATTAAGTTCACTTAAAGCTTTTCCAAAGGATTTTATCTTCCCACCAAGTATTGAACCTGCAACCTTGAAATTTGGTTTTAAAGAATAATTCATGAATTGAGATAAATCTCTTTCAAACACTACTTCTTTAACATTCAATTCTTCCATTATTAGAGGAACTAAATCTTTTATTTGTTCCTCATATTTTCCGTCTATCACTACTTCTTTAAGGGGCTGGCGTACTTTTATCTTTACTGACTCACGAGATGCACGACCAAGTCCCACTAAATCTCTTACTAAATCCATTTTTTCTTCTATTGCTTTATTTATTAAATCCTCATTTGTGTCTGGATAATATGATAAATGTACTGATTCATCTTCTGTCAGATTTTGATATATTTCCTCGGAAATAAATGGTACAAATGGAGCTACCATTTTACATAATCCTGCAAGTATTTCATAGGTTGTATTATATACTGCTTTTTTATCATCATCTAACTCTGTTGACCAAAATCTTCTTCTATTTCTTCTGATATACCAGTTAGATAGATCTTCTATTACAAATTCTTGAATATCTCTTACAACCTTTGTTAGTTCAAAGATATCCATATTTGCTTTTACTTCCTTTAAAAGACTATTATATTTTGAAAGTATCCATCTATCTATTTCAGGTCTATCTTTGTATTCAATGAAAAATTCTCTTGGATTTATACCATCAGTATTCGCATATAATGAGAAGAAATTGTATACATTTCTTATGGATCTAAAGAATTTACTCTCTACTTCTCTAAGACCATCTTCGTCGAATTTTGTTGGTGTCCATGGTGGAGATACATAGATTATATACCATCTTAGAACATCTGCACCGTATCTATCAAATAAATCAAATGGATCTACTGTATTCCCTCTTGACTTAGACATTTTCTTTCCTTCTTTATCTAATACTAAGTCATTTACAAGTACATTTTTATATGGTGATTTACCTGTTACAAAGGTTGAAATAGCCAATAGTGAATAGAACCATCCCCTCGTTTGATCTATACCTTCGCAGATAAAATCTGCTGGGAATAATAAATCGAAGTCATCTTTATGTTCAAATGGATAATGATGTTGTGCAAATGGCATAGCACCACTATCAAACCAAACATCTACTACATCTTTTTCTCTCGTCATTGTGCCATTGCATTTTTCACATTTTAAATGAATATTATCTACATATGGTCTATGAAGTTCTATACTCATATCTATATCTTCTATAGCTTTTTCTACTAATTCTGCTCTTGAACCTACTGAAGTTATATGACCGCAGTCATTACATCTCCATATAGGTAATGGCGTACCCCAATATCTAGATCTTGAAATTGCCCAATCATTTAAGTTTTCAAGCCAGTTTCCAAATCTCTTTTCTCCTACAAATTCTGGATACCAATTTACACCATTGTTGTTCTCTATTAACTTATCTTTCAGTTTAGTTATTTCTATATACCAAGAAGGTTTTGCATAATATAATAATGGTGTTTTACATCTCCAACAATGTGGATAGTTATGAGCTACCTTTTCTTTCTTATACATCTTTCCTTCTTCTTTAAGCCATTTTATTATATCAAGGTCTGCATCCATTACGAATTTACCTTCCCAAGGAGTTTGAGTAAATTTGCCGTCCTCTGATACTGGCTGAATAACTGGTAAACCGTATCTCATTCCAGTATTATAGTCATCTTCCCCAAATGCAGGTGCAGTATGAACTATTCCTGTTCCATCCTCTGTGGTTACATAATCTGCTACTGTCACAAAGAATGCTTTTCCTTCTACATTTATAAATGGAATTAGTTGTTCATATTCAATAAATTCTAAATCCTTACCCTTTAGCTCCCCTAATACTTCATAGTCTTCACCTAATACCTTATTAGCTAAGACCTTTCCTACATAGTATATTTCATCATTTTGTTTAACTTTCAAATAAGTTTCTACGGCATTTACTGTTAAGGAAACATTAGATGGAAGAGTCCAAGGAGTTGTAGTCCAAGCCAAGAAATATTCATTTCTATCTTTTAGCTTAAACTTTGCTATTACTGTATCTGTCTTTATTTCTTCATACCCTTGTGCAACCTCATGAGAAGCAAGACCTGTACCACATCTAGAGCAATATGGCAGTATTTTATGTCCTTCATATATCAAACCTTCTTTATTAAATTTATCTAATATCCACCATACCGATTCAATATAATCGTTTTCTAATGTTATATATGGGTTATCTAAATCTATTAGATATGCCATTCTTTCTGTCATATCTCTCCAAAGTTTTTCATATTGAAAAACAGATTCTTTACATTGCTTGTTAAATGCTTCTAATCCATAGGATTCAATATCATGTTTATTTTTCAAATTTAATCTTTTCTCTACTTCGATCTCTACCGGAAGTCCATGAGTATCCCAGCCTGCTTTTCTCTTTACTTGATAGCCTTGCATAGTCTTATATCTACATGTTAAATCCTTTAATGTCCTAGACATTACATGATGTATACCTGGTTTCCCATTTGCCGTGGGAGGTCCTTCAAAAAACACATATGGCTTCTTTTCATCTCTTGAAGTAACCGATTTATGAAGTAAATCTATTTCTTGCCAGTATTTGCTAATATTATGCTCTCTGACCTTTACAGGTTCATTTAATAATTCATTAAACCTTTTCACTTTTTTCATCCTTTCATTATAGAATCATCGCAGTTTCGCTGTACAAATTCATTTGCTACCTCTATTTACCCTGTAGGGTATAGTTCAGTGGTGTCCCTTAGGACCTATCGTTCGTTGTGTTAGGTCATTTTACGCAGTTTCCCAACTCAAATCTATTTGCTCGCTACGCTCGCATAGATTTGGTCCTAACGGACACTCCTAATGAGAAATTCTACATTAAGGTTGGTGCTCATTGCGTTTGACCTACTAAACCTCACTATCGTTCGCTAAGTTAGGTCATAAAAAAAACCCCTAAGTCAAAGACTTAGGGACGAAATTTCCGCGGTACCACCCAAATTACAAGAATTAAAATAAATACTTCTTGTCACTTAATAAGTATAACGTCTTCACGTAATACCTTACTCTTTTCAGGTATTATGCTCAAAGGTGATCTTCACAAAGCTATTTATAATAATCTCACACCAAATGATTATCTCTCTTTAATAAATTATCTCTGCTACTGTCCTTATCAATGCATAGATTTTCACTTGTATAATAATATACCTTATTTACAAGTATTTGTCAAGAAAAAGCAAAATAAATTTATAAATTAGCATATTAGTAAATGGCTAATTAAATATAAGAAAAATGTATATCGACGTACTAAAAGTAGAACTTTTCTATTCACTGTAAAATTATATCATATATGCTCTATTTTATTAAAAATAACTTATGAAAATCAAAGGATACTTCTATTCCTTTTCATTAGTAGCATTTTTACTTTTTCAGGAGTTATAGGCAGCTCCCTTATTCTAATTCCTACTGCATTAAATACAGCATCAGCAACTGCAGGAGAAACTGAATTTGTGACAACTTCTCCAATGGATTTTGCACCAAATGGACCCGTAGCATCATATCCATCTGCAAAATCCACAATTATATTATTAATGTCCATTCTGCATGGAATCTTATACTGCATCATACTATTAGTTATAAGCTTGCCAAATTTTGTTTCCTTTACTTCTTCAAATAATGCCATTCCTATTCCTTGTACTATTCCTCCTTCTGCCTGTATTCTAGCTAACTTAGGATTAATCACAGTCCCACAGTCTATAATAGATACAAAATTTATCAAATCTACTTTTCCTGTTTCAATATCAACCTCTACTTCAGCAAAACCTGATATAAAAGGAGGTGCTATATCTACAGTACCGAAAGATCCTGTAGCAGTCAATTGAGCATGAGGCATTTTATATATAAGTTTATTGCTTAAATCTGATAATGATATTGACTTGCTCCCATCTTTGCTCTTAAAATTAACTCCATCAAATTTAATCTCTGATAACTCTATTCTCAAAATTCTAGCAGCTTCTTCTTCTATCATAGTTCTCATCTTAAAGGCTGCATTTTTCACTGCATTGCCAGAGAAATATGTAGTTCCAGAAGCGTACGCTCCAACATCAAATGGAGTGAGTTCAGTATCTGCAGAAAATACCGTTATACTATTAACTGATATTCCTAATGCCTCTGCAGCTATTTGCTTCAAAATAGTATCACTTCCAGTGCCTATATCTGCTGCACCTGTCAGCAAAGTAAATTTCCCTCCATCATCAAGCTTTATGGTAGCAGAAGCAGTATCTATTCCCGGTATTCCAGAACCCTGCATGGCAATAGCCATTCCTACTCCTCTTATTACTGTAGGAGAAATTTCTATCCTTGGAAACTTATTATCCCAATCCATAAGTTCTTTTCCTCTTTTAACACAATATTCAAGTTCGCAGCTATTCATAATAATGGGATTTTTACCTGCTCCAACAGTAGTTATATTAAATATCTCTGAAGTTTCTCCTTTTTTTATCATGTTCTTTTCTCTAAGTTCTAAAGGATCCATATTCAATTTATAAGCTAATTCATTCACCGCTGATTCTAATGCAAAGGTACCTTGGGTTACACCATAACCCCTGAAGGCTCCTCCTGGGGTACGATTGGTATATACTGCTTTACCAGTAAATCTTGATGCCTTTGTTTTATTATATAAAGGTAAAGTTTTATATCCTGCTGAGCCTAATACAGTGCTGGCATGTTCTCCATATGCTCCAGTATCTGACAGGGCTTTCATATCTATAGCTTTAATATTTCCATTTTTATCAGAACCAATAGTAACTCCTATTTTCATTGCATGCCTTGAAGATGTAGATTCAAAAGTTTCTCTTCTGTTATAAATTATTTTTGATGGCTTACCTGTTTTATATGTTACCAGTGCAAGGTAAAATTCCGCCTGAGCATTTTGTTTTCCCCCAAATCCTCCTCCGATTCTAGGTTTAATAACTCTTACCTTATTTACTGGAATTCCTAAAGACTTAGCAACATGTCTTCTAACATGGAAAGGAACTTGAGTTGATGATACTACAACAAGCGTTCCATATTGATCTATATATGAATATGCCCTGTATGTTTCCATCATAGTATGCGCTGTAGCCTGTGTAGAATATTCCTCATTCACAATCACATCACAGTTTTTCAATATTTCTTCAACACCGCCAACTTCAAAGCTATATTCTGCAGCAATATTTTTTTCTGGATTAAATCCTTTATCCATGTTCGTAAAACATCTATCTCTAAAATGTATTTTACTTTTACTTTCTTCTGCTTTCATCATATCCAAAACTGGCTCATATACCTCATAATCCACTTTTATAAGTTTTATTGCCTTAAGTGCCGTTTCCTCTGTATCTGCAGCAACTATTGCGACTTCATCTCCAATATATCTTACATATTCATCTAAAATATATTTATCATAAGTTGATGGCTCAGGATATGATTGGCCTGCTCTTGTATATAGATACTTCGGTACATTCTCATGGGTAAAAATACATTCAACTCCCGGAATTTTTTTTGCATTTTCGATATTTATACTTTTTATTCTGGCAAATGCATAAGGACTTCTTAGTATTTTAATTATAAGACAACTCTTAGATGCAAGATCATCGGTATATACAGGTTTCCCCGTAACCAACCCCATTCCATCTACTTTTGATATTCCTTTCCCTATAGCATATCCACTCATTCCTTCACCTCCATATATTTCATTATTCCTCTAAGCTGTCCTACATATCCTGTACATCTGCATAGATTTCCAGTTAAATATTGAGATATATCTCTTTTAGTAGGATTTTTAAGCTCATTTTTCATTGCAATAACAGTCAAAATAAGTCCTGGACTACAATATCCACATTGTTCTGCTCCTTCGGAGACTAAAAGTTCTCCAAGCTTTTTCTCCTCATCAGCAATTCCTTCAATTGTAGTTATATGTTTATTCTCTGCTCTAACTGCAAAATATGAACAAGATAAAATTGGTTTTCCATCTATCAGTATAGTACATACACCACAGCAACCTGTATCACATGCTCTTTTTACACTAAGATATCCATAACGTCTTAGAACTTCAGAAAGATACTCATCTGGTCTGACATCTAAAGATTTCTTGCATTCATTTATATATAAGTTTATAATCATCTCTGCACCTCCAATAATGCTCTTTTAACAAGTATCTTAGAAATTTCTTTCCTATATTCACAAGTTCCTCTATTATTGGTTCCGAAATGAATTTCCTCCGATACTAGTTCTCCAGCTTTAGTTGCAGTATCTTCATTGACTTCAACATTACTTATGTATTCCATGGCTTCATATGCTAATATTGCAGCTCTAGGTCTTGCTCCAATTGATATTCTATACTTTCCATTTACTCTACTAACCCCTGCACTCAATATGGCATAATCCACTGCAGAATTTCTTATGGTTTGAAAATCTGCTCCCTTTATATTCTTTTTGATAATTACTTTTTCTAAGATATCCTTTCTGTAGTCTTTCTCCTTAAGATACTCTTCTAAGGATATCCTACCTCCCTTATATAAATAAATATCTGCATCTAATGCCAATAAAGCTGTAATTGGATCTGAAAATCCATATCTTGAGTAGACTGTTGCACCTATTGTAGCTGTATTTCTAAGCTGAACTCCAATTATATGCTTAACAGAATCCTCAATTATATTTCCAAAATTATTCTTTAATATCTGTGAAGTTTCAATATCCCTTAGGCTAGTCATCCCCCCGATTTCAACTTCTTCCTCTAGCTCATTTATATATTCAATCCCAGTCTGTGACAAATCTATAGCCAAACCGATTTTCCTATTTCCCATTCTCAAAAAGCATCCTCCTCCAATTAATCTAGCTGATTTCTTGGAAACAAATGCAGAATATGCTTCATCTAAACTTTTAGGTAATAAATAATCCCCAAATGTTATCATTTTAATCACCAGTCCTCTTATTAATGCTAGAACCAAGTTTGCTAAGCTTTGCACCATAATTGCTTCTCAATGCATTAAATCTAATGAGTTCATCTACATAATACTCCGAATTATACATTACCACTTTTCCATCAGTAGCGTATTTGATTACATCAGCTCTAAGCAATGGAGAGTTTATATCTAAATTTAGTATCTCAGACAAATCCTTAGTAACCAATTCAGGGATTAATTCCATATAGTCATGACTGAATTCAAAATTAGTATTTTCTTCAATGAAATCAAACATAGACTGCCCAAAAAGTTCTTCAGAAAAATCCAAGTCTTTTAATATCTTCTTGGGTAATCTATTTATGCAATATACGGCTTGCTTTCCATCTGCGAAAAATATCTTTTCTACAATAAGTATTTCTTCTCCTCTTTTTATATTTAAAATTTCTGCAGTCTTCTCATCAGCCTTATCCCACCTATGAGAAAGTACATCTACCTCCAAATCATATCCGCAATCTTTTAAAAAACTCCCCAGTTCTCCAGTATAATCAATATTTTCAGAGAGCTTTCTTGCAAATGTAGTAATCATAGTGTTACTTCCTTGACTCTTAGATATCAGCCCTTCATTTTCCAATACCTTCAATGCCTCTCTAATAGTCAGTCTGGAAATCCCCATATTCTTTGCTATAGTACCTTCTGAAGGCAATTTTGAACTATCTCCATTCTCCATATTCAAAATATATTCTCTAAGATATTCTATTGTCTGCTGAACCATGGTCTGCTTATTGATTTTATGCATATCTCCAATATTCATATTTATTCTTCCTTTCATAGATACTTTTTTTGAAATTGATAATATTATAAATTCCATTAATATAATCTAATTTTCTTGCCTCTCCTTATCATCCGATTCATCTTTAGGTAGTATTAAGTTTAATATTATAGCCGTTAGTGTGGAAATCACAACTGACGAACTTCCAAATACAGTATCTACCCATGCAGGAAATCCAGCTAATGAACCTGGAACTGATGTAATCCCTACCCCTAAAGCTACTGCTAATCCGACTATAGCTGTATTTCTTGGAGTTAACTTAGAGGAGGATATCATTTTTATTCCAGTCATTGTTATCATTGAAAACACCGAAATCGTAGCTCCCCCTATAACTGCCTGAGGTATAGTCGTAAGTAATGATGCAAATTTAGGTATTAATCCTGCTACCAGAAAAATAATTGCGGCAAAAACAAATACCATCTTATTTACAACACGATTAACAGTTATGATTCCAACATTTTGACTATAAGTTGCCGTAGGCAGTCCACCAAAGAATGCACTGATAATGCTAGTTACACCATTTGCTTTTATTCCTCCAGATAACTCCCTATCCATCGGCTCTCTATCTAGCCCCCCAATAGTTGTTGATGATAAATCTCCTATAGCCTGAACTGCATTTACTATATATATTATAACCATAGAAATGATGGAGCTAATTTCAAATTTAATTCCAAAGTGCATCGGAGCAACTATTTTAAACCATCCTGATTCTGAAACCGTATCAAAAGATATAATTCCGAGCATTAAGGATATAACATATCCTACTATCATTCCTATTAATATGGCCGCCAACTTTATTGAACCTTTTGTAAAATATGTAAGAAAAACAACTACTCCAAATGTAATCATGGCAATCATCCAGTTCTGAGGCGAACCAAAATTAGGATTTCCTGCACCACCAGCCATATATCTAATAGCAACAGGATAAAGTGATAGTCCTATTGTAAATATTACAGTTCCAGTTACTATAGGTGGAAAAAATCTTCTAAGTTCCTTTACGTACATACCTACTATGAATGCAGCTATTCCTCCTGCTATCTGTGCACCAAAAATTGCAGCTATGCCAAACTGCCCTCCAATTGCAAGTATAGTAGGCACATAAGCAAAGCTGGTACCAATAATTACAGGCAGTCCAGAGCCTATGCCCTTTATTGGAAATAACTGTAACAAGGTTGCAAGAGCTGTTATAATAAGTGAAATTTGAACTAATATTGTTCTATCAGCTGAATCTAAACCAGTAACATTTGCTACCAATAATGCTGGGGTAACTACACCAACAATTGCAGCTACAACGTGCTGAAATCCCAGAGGTATGACCTCCTTAACCTTTGGAATCCCTTCCATTTCAAAAATTGTACCTGATATTTTTACTGAATTCTCTTTCATCACAAACCCATCCCCATTTCCATAAATATTTTTTATGATACCCTTATGAACATATTATCTTATCAACTTATCTGATATGTTTGAAGATAGTTTATATTATAACATTCAATTTTAAATTATATAAATTTTACAAATTTTCAATAATATGGGGTTGCGATAATAATATATCAATGTCGAATTGATAAAATTTATACATAGAGATATTCTCACTATATTGATATAATCATGTATAAATTGATATTATCTTTATTATATAATTTATACAAAATAATATATCCAATATAAAATATTTTTGATTTCTCCCTATACTATTAAAATAAAAAACGCTTCTATGGAAGTGTTAAATATATCTAGTATTTTTAATGTTTTAAAAAATAGGAAATGAATTCGAGATGAAAAATTAAATTATTGCAGAATATATCAATAGAATTAACAGAAAATTATAATATTCATATAAAAATTTCTCGATATGTTAGTCAATATGTTAGCACCTATTCTTTAGATATAGAAAGTAAGGCAGATTTCAATAATTTAGATAACTCTTAAATTGATTATGCAAAGGAGAATTTAAATTGCAATTTTCTCCTTTGCTTTTTTATTATTTTATATTCTTTCATTAAATTGCCTTACGCTCTTTTTTCCTGCTCCATTCTTAATTTGTATATAGTAGTATTAGTATCTAAATCTACCATATCATAGGTAATACATTCACCCTTTTTAATGTCTCTTTTAATTACTGCATTATTGTTTATAAGTCCTATTGGCACTAAGTTTTCACTCTTTGCGACTTCGCAAGTATCTATACTTCCTAAAACAGTATATTCTCCTATACCATCTAATCTTTCGCCTTTTTTCAAGTCCTTCTTAGCCATCGTAATTACTTCTGCCACTGTTTTTTCATATGCAGGTGCAATAGTAGCTTCCTT
Organism: uncultured Tissierella sp.; assembly: GCF_902479755.1. Classification (NCBI taxonomy): domain Bacteria; kingdom Bacillati; phylum Bacillota; class Tissierellia; order Tissierellales; family Tissierellaceae; genus Tissierella; species uncultured Tissierella sp. The sequence goes on from NZ_CABSQO010000053.1 coordinate 17,772, forward strand.
ATAAAAGTAAGCTTTTGCTATTGAAATTGGTGTTTCTAAACTAGTTAAATGGTATGGTCTATAAAGTACATAGTTTGGTCCAGATCCCATTTTTAAAAATTGCATTTCGTGATGTACTTGGGGAAGTGATGTAGTTACAATAGCAAATACTCCTGGAGCTACACCATGGGCATAATCCACTATTCTATATTTATTCAGTATTCCTCCCTCTTCCTTGAGACTATATACCTTTGGTAAATCATTTACTTCCGTTGTTGGCCCATAACCGCCTCGTATATCTGGAATAAATCCTGTACTATTTGCCATTGCTGCCATTTCTACCATGGTATTTGTTCCATCAATAAAAGAAGCTAGTTTAATAGGATTTAACTTTGACTTTAAGGCTTTTTCTCTTATACTATCTGGTGTTGCCTCATAATCGATCGGATTGTTTTTTCCCTTACCTATTGCTAATACTTCAAATCCAGCTGCCTCTGCAAAATCAAAAATTTCTTTAACTGATCCTGGTTCATCTCCCGCTGTGCCAGTATACACTACACCCGCTTTCTTAGCCATCTTATTAAGTATAGGTCCTACTACAACATCTGCCTCCACATTCAACATCACAATGTGCTTCTTATTTTCTATTGAATCTAATGCTATTCTTGCCCCTGCATCCGGTACACCTGTAGCATCTACAACCACATCAACTAAATTTGGCTTAGTAGCATATTCGGTTATATCTGTTACAACATATTTATTACTTTCCATAGCGATATTAATTTCACTAAGCGTCCTAGCTATTACAATATCATCCTTCGATATACCTGCTAAGGTATATGCTTCTACTGCATCAGATATTTTGTTGCTAACGACTAAGGAGGGCTCCATACCTTTTACTAGCATCATCTGACTTACTAGTCCCTTTCCCATAAGCCCCGCACCTATTATAGATACCTTTATATGCTTGTTGCTTTCATCTAATTCTTTTAATTTATTATTTAGACTTGTCATTTATTTTCCTCCATTATACTTAGTTCTTGGCCGCATTTAATCCTGCGATATAACCTGATGACCATGCCCATTGAAGGTTAAATCCTCCACAATCTCCATCTATATCTAGTAACTCTCCTACTATATAGAGTCCTTCAACTATTTTTGATTCCATAGTTTTACTGTTAATTTCATCAGTATTTACTCCACCTGCTGTTACCTGAGCATTACCCCAAGATTGAGACCCTATTACCTTAAAATGCCAAGAAGTAAGTATTTGTGATAATTTTATTATTTCATCTTTAGACAAAAATCCTAGATTTTTATTCTTATCTATATTTAATTCTTTAAGTATTGGAATAATAAGTCTTTTATTTATTAGTCCTATTAATCCAATCTCTACAGTCTTTTTATCATTAAAATTAAATCTATTTACTAGGTACTGAAATAATTCTTCCTGACTTCTTGTATGGATTATAGATACTCTTAATTCTACAGATTTACCTTTATTAATATATTCCAAAGCTGTTCTGCTTAATTGAAGAATTGGAGGACCTGAGATACCATATGATGTAAATAAAATATCCCCACTATCCTCTAATATTAATTTATTATCTACATATATTCCGGCTACTCCAAGAAATTTCACCCCATCTAATGACTTGAGAAATCCACTTTCAAGTTTCAATTGCACTAGACCTGGAAATACATCTGTAACTGTATGACCTAGTTTCTTGCATAAAGTATATCCATTACCATCAGAGCCACTGGATGGCAATGCCATACCCCCTGTAGCTATTATTACCTTATCTCCTTCAAAAGTTCGCTTATCTTTAAGTATTACAGTAAATTTTTTTCTCTTTTTTATTTCAGATACTTGTGCTTCCGTAATTAATTCAATTTTTTGTGTTTCTATCTCATATCTTAATACATCCAGCATAGATGAAGATTGAAAAGATAAAGGAAAAACCTTTCCATTATCCTCTATAGCTGGTGTTATTCCTAATCTTTCAAAAAATTCCATAGTCATTTCTACATTAAACTCAGCCAATGCACTATATGCAAATATAGGATTATTGCCATGATAATTATTTATACTCAAATTTTTATTTGTATAATTACATCTTCCATTTCCTGTAGCTAAAAGTTTTTTTCCTACTCTATCATTTCTCTCTAATATTATAATCTCTCCACCGTTTTTCTTTGCTGATAAAGCCGCCATCATTCCCGCAGCTCCTCCGCCGATAATTATTATTCTCTTGCTCATAGAAAAACTCCTTTATAAACTTACTCTGCTATCTATTTTATACTTTATTCATAGTTTTGTCTATTTTAACAAAATAATTAATTAGTCAGAATGGAATTTAAGTCCCTTTGATATAAGTA
>NZ_CABSQO010000054.1:0-19946 GCF_902479755.1 uncultured Tissierella sp.
TATTTATATTGACATATTTAATAATTAATACTATTATGATATTAACAAGTAAATTTTTTTGAATGTATTTCTATATTCAAAATTTGGAGGTACTTATATGACTTCTAGAATTAAGATTAAAGTTGTTGATATGAAAAGTAATTTTAGATTAAGATTACCTAGTATTCCTTTTTGGTTTATTACTGTCTTATTTTCTATAGCACTTAAATTTAAAGATAGGGCTATAATAAATATGGATGACTTAGATAATGATGCAAAGTTTTTTTTAGAACAATTGGACTATAGAATGCTAAAAGATTTAATTTATGAATTAAAATCCCAGAGTAGTTTTGATTTAGTTGATATATCTACTGGCGATGGAACAATGGTGAAGATTTCTATAATTTAGGAGAAAGGATGAAAATATGAAAAGAGAAGTAATAGGTAAATGTCCCGTATGTGGTGAGGAGCTTTATGTAACAAAACTTAGTTGCCATAAATGTCATACTCATATAGAAGGCAATTTCACACTTTGTAAATTTTGCAAACTTACTGATGAGCAGAAAAATTTCGTTGAAGTGTTTATAAAGAGCAGAGGAAATATAAAGGAAATAGAAAAAGAATTAGGCATATCCTATCCTACTGTTAGAGGAAGACTTGAAAATGTAATTGAAGCTCTAGGATACAGTCCTAAATATACAGAACCTACAGTTGATAAGAAGGAAATCTTGAAGAAATTAAATAGTGGTGAAATAACATCTGAAGAAGCTCTTAAGCTGCTTCAAGGTGAAGAATAGGAGGGGCAAAATGAAAGAAGAAAAAATGATGATTTTATCAATGCTTGAAGAAGGTAAGATAACATCTGAAGAAGCTATTAAGCTTATGGAAGCATTAGAAGATATGGAAATACCTAGGGAACATAATGAGTTCAAAGAAGAAAAAGACAACAGATTCAAAGACAGAAAATTTTCAAAACCAATATTTAATACTTTAGAGGATATCGGCACTGATATTGGTAATGCATTATCAACTATGTTTGATAGCCTAAAAGACATGGGTAATTCATTTAGTTTTATGGGTAATTATGAAACCATTACCACAGATTTAGATATGGATATATCTCATATTGAAAATCCAAGCTTAGATTTAAAAGCTGTTAATGGAAATATACGTTTAAGGTCAAATGATGAAGACAAACTTTTTATTAAGTCTACTTGTCAATATAAAAATGGGATAATTTCACAAAATGAACCTTATTTCGATTTTTATATGGATGGAGATAAAGTAATATTTACTCCAAAATATAATAGCAATATATCGATTAAGCTAGATGTTTCTTTACCAGAAAAACATTATAATGAAATCATACTAAATTCTAGTAATGGAAAGATAGATATAGAAGAATTAAGTATGCATACATTACGATGTACAACTACAAATTCCTCTATTGATGTTGTAGAAATAAATAGTAATGAAATTGATTTAACAACTAAAAATGGACGAATTGAATGTAGAGATACTAGTTCAGATATCATTAAAGCAGCTACTACAAATTCTAATATATTTTTAATGGATATACACTGTTCTGAAATCGATGCTAAAACAGCCAATGCTAAAATAGGTATCAACGATATTGATGCCCAAAAAATAATATGTAAAACCTCTAATGCGTCAATCGAGGCAGAAGATATTACTTGTGATATAATTCATTTAATTACTTCTAATGGTAAAATTACCTGTGATGATATAGATGTAGATAGAGCTAAAGAGATAAAACTAATGACTTCTAATGGCTCAATTAGCTCTGAGATTTATGAAGCTAACAATGATAGTTATTTTGATCTGGAAACTTCTATGGGTAATATCACCCTTGATATTCCCAATATAGTATATAAACTTAATAAACAAGCTAATTTAGGTTTCAAAAAGATAATAGCTCATAGTGTTAATTTTGATGAAAATAGGGAGCATTTAAATTTTATTGCTTCTACGTCAAATGGTTCAATAAAAATATATTAAGGAGTGATGACAATGTTGGGAGGGGAAAAAATGCAAATCTTAACAATGGTTAAAGAAGGAAAAATCACAACTGAAGAAGGCGTTAAACTACTAGATGCTCTAGATAATAATGATATTGCTTCAAATAATACTAATCTTAGTACTAAGGCCAAATGGCTAAAAGTAAGAGTCTTTGATCCAGAGGATTCTACTAAAGTAAATGTAACTTTACCTATTTCCCTTATCAATATAGGAGTTAAATTGGCTGGAAAATTTTCCCCCGAGTTTAAAGAGGCTGGTTTGACTGAAGATGATATGGAAGAAATATTTGCAGCTATCAAAAATGGAGAGACTGGCAAAATTGTGGAAGTAGATAGTGAAGATGGCACTAAGGTTGAGGTCGTAATAGAATAATCCCGCGATTGTGGGATTATTTTATTGTTTATAGTTTATTCTAATATAAAATCTGTTATAATAAATGTATCCATACATTTAAGGAGGATACCTATGAATAAATTTATTTTAAATAAGGATATAGATACGCCCTTATATATCCAACTCTATGAAAATTTTAAAATATTAATAGAGGAAAATCAATTGGAAAAGGAAAAGCTGCCTTCTATCCGTAGTCTTGCAAAATCACTGGGAGTAAACAATGTAACTGTAGTTAGTGCTTATAAGCTATTAGAGAAGGAAGGTTATGTATATTCAATTAAAGGAAGTGGAACTTATATAAAAAAATTACCAATTTCCGACGATATGCCTTATTTAGAAGAAGGTGATATGGAACTAATGGTATCTGGCATACTTCCCGTATCAAAAGATAGTATTAATTTTGCTTCTATGTCTCCTACACCAGATTTATTCCCAATAGAAGAGTTTAAACAAGCCCTAGTAGAAGTTTTAGATAGGGATGGAGGCCAAGCTTTTTTATATCCAGAGATAATAGGATATGAACCACTTCGAGAATCCATATCTAAATTTTTGGTGGAAAATTACGGTACCAAAGTAGATAAGGATCAAATATTAATCACCTCTGGCGGTCAACAAGGTCTAGACATAATATCAAAGACTTTGATTAATCATGGAGATTGTATATTAGTTGAAAATCCAACATATTCTGGTGCATTATCTGCATTTAAATCTAGAGGTGCTAAGATCATTGGAATACCTATGAACGAAGATGGCATAGATATTGATTTATTAAAATCTTATGCAAAAAGGTATAGTCCAAAATTCCTGTATATGATGACTAACTATCAAAGCCCCACCACATACTCATATAGCGATGATAAAAAGAAAGAACTTCTATTTTTATCAAAGGAACATGGATTTTATATAATAGAGGACGATTTCTTAACAGATTTATCTTTTGATGATAATGATAAAAAATCCACCTTAAAATCTATGGATAAACATAATCAAATTATTTTCATTAAGTCTTTCTCAAAAATATTTATGCCTGGGGTCCGTATTGGATTTATTACATTGCCTAATAAATTGTTTAAGGAAATTATAAAAGCTAAACATACCACAGATGTATCCTCATCTGGATATCTTCAAAGAGCATTTGATTTGTACTTAAGAAAAGGTTATTGGAAATCTCATATAGAAAAAATTAAAAGAGTGTACTCTGAAAAATATAATATTATGACTAGAGAGCTAGATAAATTAAATAACTATGGAATATCTTATGTAAATCCTAATGGCGGTCTTAGTATTTGGCTCAAATTACCTAAAGAAATAGATGTTTTAGAACTTTATAAGGAATGTACTGAAAACAATCTAGCAATTGTACCTGGAAAAGTTTTCTTTGTTGATGAGTCTATTTATTCTAATTATATAAGACTTAGTTTTGGAGCAATAAATAATGATGAGATAGTTGAGGGACTTAAGATTTTAGAAAATATAATATCTAAACCTTTTAAGGATAAAAATAACAATTATTTACCATTTATATAGAATCCATCTATTGAAGTTTTAAGCTAAAACTTCCTATAGATATAAGAGGAGGGTCCCTTACGGGGCCCTCCATTATTTATATTTCTTGTTTTAAAGCCTTCATCAAAGATACAATAGCCAGTAACATTACGAATATAAAAGGAAATGCTGCTGCTACTGAAGCAGTCTGCAATGCCTCTAGGCCTCCTGCAAGCAATAAAGATGTTGCTAGCAGAGCTTGAACCACTCCCCAAATAAATTGTTTCTTAGCAGTAGGGTTTAAATCTCCTTCTGAAGATAACATTCCTAGTACAAAGGTAGCTGAGTTTGCTGATGTAATAAAGAAAGTACCTAATAATACTACTGTAATTAATGATAATACTGTACTTAAAGGATAATTGCTAAATACTTGGAATAAAGCTGTAGATGGATTACTCGCTGCTGCAGCCAATCCTTCAACTCCAATTTTATCAACTAAATTTATACCCATTGAGCCAAATGCTGCAAACCAAACAACCGATACTACAGCAGGTGCAAGTATAACTCCTCCTATGAATTCTCTAATAGTTCTTCCTTTTGAAATACGTGCGATAAAGGTACCCACAAATGGAGCCCATGCTATCCACCATGCCCAATAAAATATTGTCCATGAGTTTAACCAACTATTATCACCAAATGCTTCAACATGAAGACTATCACTTATAAAGCCATTAATATATTGGCCTAATCCATTAGTGAACGAATTTATTACCTTTAGTGTAGGTCCTATTATGATAGTAAGTATAAGAAGTCCAAATGCCAACACTAGATTTATATCTCCTAATAGTTTTATACCTTTATCTATTCCACTAACTGCTGTCCAAATGTATAGAATTGTAATTACTACAATTATGCCTATCTGAACTAATTTAGTCTCTGGAATATTAAATAAAAAGTTTAAACCACTATTAATCTGTAATGTACCAAGTCCTAAAGATGTCGCTACTCCTGCAACTGTTGCAAATACTGCAAGTATATCTATTAATTTTCCAATAGGTCCATTAACTCTTTCCTCACCTAATAATGGTATGAAAATACTACTAATTAAACCTGGCTTATTCTTTCTAAATTGAAAATATGCTAGGGCAAGACCTATAATACTGTAATTAGCCCAAGGATGGAATCCCCAGTGCATAAAGGATGATTTCATAGCAAAATTTGCTGCTTGTAGGGTTCCTGATTCAATTCCTGGAGCCGGATTTACAAAATGTGATATAGGTTCAGCTACACCCCAAAATACAAGACCTATACCCATCCCGGCTCCAAATAACATTCCAAACCAAGAAGTCGTACTATATTCTGGCTTTGAATCATCTGGTCCTAGTTTAATATCTCCATATTTACTAAATGCTAATATAATGGCGAATACGACAAAGATGAACATAGATATTAAATAAGACCATCCAAAATTAGTTGTTAGGAAATTAAGTAATGAGTTTGCAAAATTTGAGAAATTCTCCTGTGCAACTATTCCCCATAAAACTATAGCTATAGATAGTGCAAGAGATATATAAAAAACCGTATTATCTTTTTGCTTTGTTTTATTCATTATAATTCCTCCCATTTTAGAGTAATTTAGAGGTGAATTTATAGGGGTGTTTATACACCCCTACTGTTTATTTAAATTCTTACCTTAAATACTGTTTGTTCCTTGACATCTTCTGTTAAAGCATCTAGTGCTACACCAACTCTATGATATCTAAGTTTCCATTGTTGTTCTTTAGATGTCGCCGGATCTCCTAGTGGATATGGAATAGATATTGTAGGTACTATCTTGTTTGAGCCTACTGTTGTTGCTACAGGTATTAGGTTACACATTTGAACTACTGGTATACCCGCTCTTTCAATTTCTTTTACCATTGTTGCACCGCAACGCGTACAAGTACCTCAGGTGGAAGTCATAATAACTCCATCTACATTATCTTCTTTTAATTTTTCAACTATTTCTTTACCCATTCTAGCTGCTTCAGCTTGAGTCGTTCCAGTTCCTACAGTGCTATAGAAATAATCATGAAGTTTACCTATTTTTCCTTCCTTTAGATACGCCCTCATTGCATCTATTGGCATAATAACATTTGGATCTGCATCTGCTGCTGCAGGGTCAAATCCAGCGTGAATGGTTTTATATACTCCTGATTCTAATCTCTCATCCTTAGATATATCATATCTTCCCCAACGTGTAGCAGAAGCAGATTGAATTCTATCTGGATTATCTACTGGTACTATTCCACCAGTTGTTACCATTGCAATATTTGCTTTAGATAAATCCTTAATCGGTGCTGCTATAGGAACTCTATCTTGTTTTGGTATTGGAAGTTCTGTTTCAAAAGGCTTATTGTTTAATTTTTTAATCAACATATCTACGCCTCTTTCTGCAGCAGTCTTTCCTGATTCTAACCACATTTGAGCTCTAATTCCTCTTGGGAAAAATCCTTCTTCATCAGCTGAGCCTGTTTTCTCACCTTTTAATAATTTATTTGCAAAGTTAGCTATTGCCTTTACGTCATCTCTTAATTTTGCTGCTGATTTTCCACCTTCGAAGATATATATATCTTTTTTAAACATCTCTACTCCAGGATTTTCCTCATTCATAGATGTGACAACTGGAACATTGAATTTTTCTTTAACAGCTTTACAGATAGTTCCACATGCCACTCCATATCTACCTGCTTGAAATGCTGGACCAGCAACAAATATATCAAATTCTTTACCTTCTAAAAATCCTAATATAGTTTCAACTGCTTCATCTGTATTAGAACCCATAAAGTTATCTCCACAGATAATAGTATGAGTAACTTCTGCCTCAAGCATACTATTTAGAGCAAGAGATGGTCCTACTAATCCTTCTCTAATCTCTGGCTTATAATCAGCAGTATCTTCTCCACCAATACCTGCAAAGAATTGATTTATATAATGAATTGCTTTTTTCATCTCTCCACCTCCTAAAATTCTTTCATAGTCTTAGTTGACCAACCTGCTATTCTATCTCCACAGAACATTGCATTATTTTCCATAATAATTGAGCCATCTTCTCTAACAGAAGCTCCTAATATTTCGTCATATGCCCATCCTCCAGATAATCCATCTCTGGCTAAAGCTTGTAATTCACCTATTACTTTATCAGCTGGAGGAAGTTCTATTAATTGAGAAACGTTTCCTGTAGACACTAGTGCATTTGCCTTTTCATCTAATGTAACAAGTGGTTGGGAAGCTCCATCTCTACCTGTACATTCATTACTTATACCTACTGTCTTTACACCTACATCTTCTAATGCAGCAAGGCATAAAATATAATCTGCATCAGGATTTCCATATCCCTCTTCAGTAACTATTGCTCCATCAGCCCCTAAAGACTTTGCCATTTGAGCTACAAATATTGCTGAACGTTTCTTTTGTTCTAGGGATACATTTAAGTTTGACATGATAACACCTAAGAAGTTAATGCTTTTTCCATGCTCTTTATATAATTCTTTAATAGTAGGGAAATTTTGGAAGTCATAAGTTGCCCATTTTGATGATGCTGGCATGAAACTACCAGATATCAATGCTCCATCTAATACTTCGTTTGGATTCATAAAAGAAGGAACATATTTATTCATATCCCATCCATATACTAAATCATTATATCCTAATTCCTCCATTTGAGATTGAGGTTGCATTACTAATACAACTGATGGAAGTTTATTTATTTCTTCTGATCTTTTAGTTATTGGCTCTAATTCAAATGTTTCAATTTCCTCCGGTTCTAAACCTTTTACTGTATTTCCTAAATATTCTGCAAATCTATGGGATGCCCATCTAATTGCTCTATTTTTCTTTTGTTGCTCAAATCTTTCAAACTCCTCATCTGTGTCCGCTACTATACAGATATTTATTAACTCAGAAAATAGAGTGTACTTAGCTCCTTCTCCACCCATATCGATTAATCCATCACCAAAGCTACCATAGTGCATGCCTACACCTAAAACACTGCATCCTTTCAATGCATGTACTCTTCCATTACCTGTAGCTTCAACATCTCCTGTAACTCCAGGAAATACTGGTCTACCATCTGGACGAATTCTCGGTTCTACAGCCTCTTTAACTGGAACTATTCTTGTATTTTCACCTGGCTTGGCTATTACTATGTCGAGATCTATAATGTGTTCATCTTCTTTGATAAAAGCCATAGCTTCTTCCTTATTTATGGATAGAATTCCATTATTAAACATGGTTTTCTCTCCAAAAACAACATCTTTTACTTGGAAATTACCAATTTCTAGTTTCATCTCTTCACTCCTTTTAAATTAATCATGATTATCTTTGTTAAATATTATATTATCATAATCATGATTACATTTCAATCATAATTATAGATAATTTTTAAAATATTTTTAATAGTATAGATAAACTTAATACTCAGCTTATTATGTACTATTCTACATTGATTTATTAACCATAAATGTAATATTCAGTAATTATAAATTGTTTGTAGAATGTGGACTTTTGTGCTAATATAAATTAGATATAAATATTTTAAAGTTGGTGGTAACATATATGAAGAAGCAAATACAAAAGAAAAGAATAATGTCTTACTTTATTAATGCAACTGAAGAAATAATAGATGAAGTTGGAATTAATGGAGTGACACTAAGAAAAGTAGCTGATAGAGCTGGATATAATAGTGCTACAGTTTATAATTATTTTGAAAATCTTGATCATTTAATTTTCTATGCAGCTATGAAATATATAAAAGATTATGCCCATGCTTTAGATACATATTTAAAAGATGCGAAAAATGCTATGGATAGATTTCTTAAAGTTTGGGAATGTTTTTGTGATTATGCTTATGATAAGCCAGAAATTTACAATGCTATTTTCTTTCCAAATTTAGAAAAGCATTTTGAAGATTATGTAGCTGATTATTATGAACTTTTCCCAGAAGATATGGTTAGCACAGATAAAAATATTTCTACTATGCTGTTGAAAACAGATATTAATGAGAGAGGGCAAACTACTGTATTTGCATGTGTGAATGAAGGATATATTCGTTCTGAAGATGCAAACAAATTGAATGATATGACTCTTTTAATCTTTGAAGGTATGCTAAAGAGAGTATTAAATAATAAGATTTCCTATGATGATGCAAGAAACAACACCATGGATTATATTAAATCTATAGTAGAGAGATTTTTAATTAAAGATTATGATTTTTATTATTAAAAATCTTATAAAAACACTTGACATTTATATTTTTACAGTATATGCTTAAAGACGAACTTAATAATCTCGGTAGGTGAGGTTACTATAAGGATATGGATTGCTGCCGTAAAAGGGTGGAAACACTCTGCACTGGTTAGCAGGTTTTGTCGCAAGGCTCAACCTAATGCAATTTCAGCGCCTTATAAAGCCAAAACTTGAACGAAAAGAGTAAATCCTTCCCCTTCAAGCTTTGGTGGAGGATTATTATTTTTTTGGAGGTGAGTAAATTTATGGATTCTGGACCGAGTAGTATTTATATAGAGGAAGGTTGAAGTATATGTATAATCAACATCATATAATTATATTATAATAATTATCTTTTCTTTACATATACCTAAAAAGACCTTTCTGAAAAAATTTTCCAAATTTATTTTAAATTTAAAAATTCAATACAAATTTAACTTATGGTTAGACTATTTACTGAACCATTATTTAGTATTGTCTTTTTTGGAGGTGTAAATTATGAGGAAGAAAAGAGTTTATAGTAATGAAAATATTAATAAAGATCTACAAGATATGAGTTCAAAAAATATTGATACCATTTTTAGAGAATTAGATTCCTCCATCAATGGTTTATCTGAAGTAGAAGCAAATAGCAGATTAAACTTTTATGGACACAACGAAATAATTTCTCAAAAAAGAAATCCTTGGTATATTTACCTTTTAAATTCCTTTATAGATCCCTTTATTTTAATATTATTAGTTATAGTTTTTGTATCTTATTTTACTGATATTGTTTTTGCTCCGTCTGGCGAAAAATCTTGGATTACTATCATAATTATTTCCACTATGATATTAGTTAGTGCAATCCTTAAATTTTCTCAAGAACATAAATCTCAAATAACAGCAGATAATTTAAAAGATTTAGTTCCTACAACAACAGCTGTTGAAAGAGAGACTATGGGGAAAAAAGAAATCAATATATCTGATGTAGTTCCAGGAGATATTATTCATTTGGCAGCTGGAGATTTAATACCAGCAGACCTAAGAATTATTACTTGCAAAGATTTGTTCATCAGTCAATCTTCATTAACAGGTGAATCAGAACCTGTTGAGAAGTTTTCAGAAATTAATGATAAAGATGTAAATAAGAATATCGCTGATCTAGAAAATATTGCCTTAATGGGGACCATAGTTGTTAGCGGTTCTGCAATAGGTATAGTTTTGCAGACAGGAAACCAAACGTATTTTGGTACTATTGCAGAATCTCTTACTAAAGACAGAGGTCAAACTAGTTTTGAGGAGGGTGTTAAAAGCGTCAGCTTTCTTCTAATAAGATTTATGTTAATTATGGTTCCTATAGTTTTCTTAATAAATGGATTGACAAAAAAAGACTGGCTAAGTGCCTTTTTATTTGCTATTTCAGTAGCTGTAGGCTTGACTCCTGAGATGCTTCCAACTTTAGTTTCTACAAACCTTGCAAAAGGAGCAATATCTTTATCTAAACGTAAAATTGTAGTTAAAAGATTAAGTTCTATTCAAAACTTTGGTGCCATGGACATTTTATGTACAGATAAAACTGGGACTTTAACCTTAGATAAAATTATATTGGAAACACATTTAGATGTACTAGGCAATGAAAATGATAGAGTCTTAAGACATGGATACTTGAATAGTTATTATCAAACGGGATTAAAAAACTTGTTAGATATTGCTGTAATAGAATATGGTAATGAAAAAGGATTTAATGAAGCAACAAAAATATATGAAAGAGTAGACGAGATTCCCTTTGATTTTACAAGACGTAGGATGTCAGTAGTAGTTGAAAGTGAAAATGGAAAAAGGCAACTTATAACTAAAGGTGCTGTTGAAGAAATGCTTTCTATATGTTCTTTTGTAGAAATCAATGGAGATGTTTTACCTTTAACTGAAGAATTAATAGCAACAGTCATGGATATGGTAACTAAACTTAATGAAGATGGCATGAGAGTTCTTGCTATAGCTCAAAAAAATAATGTACCAGATGAAAATGTATTTAGTATTAAAGATGAAAGTAATATGGTTCTTATTGGATATATAGGTTTCTTAGATCCTCCAAAGGATTCAGCTGTTTCTGCAATAAAGGCATTATATGAACACGGAGTAGATGTAAAGGTATTAACTGGAGACAATGATATAGTTGCTAAAAAAATATGCAAAGATGTGGGGATTCCTATAGATAATGTTGTCTTAGGTATAGATATAGAAGAAATGACGGATGAAAGGTTGTATGAAATAGCTTCAAAGTCCAGTATCCTAGCGAAACTATCCCCAATGCAAAAAGAAAGAGTTATTTCTATTCTACAGAATAATGGTCATGTTGTTGGTTTCTTGGGCGACGGCATCAACGATTCTCAAGCCCTAAAACAAGCTGATGTAGGTATTTCTGTAGATACAGCAGTTGATATAGCTAAGGAATCTGCTGATATAATATTACTTGAAAAAGACTTAAATGTTTTGGAAAAAGGAGTAATTGAAGGCAGGAGGGTATTTGGAAATATTGTTAAATATATAAATATGACTGCTAGCTCTAACTTTGGAAATGTATTTAGTGTATTAGCAGCTAGTGCATTTCTTCCATTTTTACCAATGTTGCCAATACAGTTACTTGTGCAAAACTTACTCTATAGTATTTCTCAAATAGCTATACCATGGGATAATATGGATGAAGAATATTTAAGAACGCCTCAGAAATGGAATGCCGATAAAATAGGTAAGTTTATGTTATATATAGGACCTATTAGTTCCATATTTGATATTGCTACCTTTGCTATTATGTGGTTTGTGTTTAAGGCAAATACAATAGAATTACAGCCTTTATTTCAATCCGGTTGGTTTATAGTAGGCATTGTATCGCAAACTTTAATAGTTCATATGATTAGGACAAAGAAGATTCCATTTTTACAAAGTAGAGCTTCTACTCCACTTATGGTAATGACATTTATAATAATAAGTATAGGCATATTAATTCCATATACTGAATTCGGAACTTATATAGGACTTGTTCCCCTTCCAGCAAGTTATTTTCCTTGGCTAATGGGAATATTATTAGCCTATTCCATTCTTACACAAATTGTTAAAAATATTTATATTAAAAAATTTAATACTTGGATGTAAATTCCTCTAAAACCCTATTAAATCTAATAGGGTTTTCTAATACCAATAAATGGGTGCAACTTTCAAATATTATTAACTCTGAATTCTTAATATTTTTTTTAAGATATTTTCCTACATCAACTGAATAGAAAGTACTTTTTCCTCCGAATATAATTAAAGTTGGTATGTGTATTTTACTCAAATTATCTCTATAATCCTTTTCTATCATAAATTTCCACATTGAGTACATTACATGAGGAGAATTATTTTTCATCTTATCCATTGAAATATTAAATTGTTTTTCATTAAAATAAGGTGCCATATTTCTTATAAATTTTTCTGCAAATCCTATCCAATTTTCTTTGATTAAACTTAAATCCTTTAATGCATCTTCCATAGTATATTTACCATGATATAAACCTAAATTCCAGCTATTATCATTTATAGCCTTAGGCCCTTTATCTACAATACATATTTTAGATATCTTTTGTAATCCAAATAAATTTATATATTCAAATATAACCCATGCTCCCATTGACCAACCAACTAATATTACATCTTTTAGTTCTAGATATTCTATAAACTCTCTTAAATCTAATGCAAATCTATCCAAATTTAATCCATAATCTGTCCTATCTGATATGCCATGACCTCTTAAATCATAGGTTATTATTTTATATTTCTTAGATAATACTCTTTGTTGTATTCTAAATGAATTATGATCTTCTGCGAATCCATGGATAAAAATTATTGGTAATCCTTCTCCTTTTACTTCATAATATAATTTGACATTATCACTTGTAGTAAAAAATTCCATCATTATCACATCCTATTTATTCTTCACTAATAATTATATATCATTTAAGTAATTTAAAAAACTTTTATAATATTACTAAAATAAAAATTAAAAGTACAAATCCTATTACCCCTGAAATTGGATATAATGTCGCTACTAAGTTGGAGAATCCAAACTTAGCTAGAGGAATGGATAGCAAGCAGAATAAGGTTATTATAAGTTTCTTATATTTACTCTTAGAAACCTTATTTATAATACCAAAACCATTAGCTAATGCGGTTGTAAACATAGCAGCCCATAGTATAATTGAATAAAATTTTCCATATCCACTTCCTATATAATTACATATTCTTAGCATCGGAATATCCATAGTAGCTACCTCATCATAATAAACAAGCATGGAACTTAATATAGATAAACCAAGGATAAATAATATTATTCCTCCCGATACACCACCTAAAATGGCTGTTTTTTTGCTATCTATCAATGATAATAGGGACGAGAATACTATGATAATAATTAAGGAATTGGAGCCTAGATATAAAAGAGAGGATGATAGAAAATTTCCTTTCAGCGTCAAATTTACTCCATTTATATTAGATAAATAATATCCTTCTTTTATATTTAAATATATAGATGTAAATATAATACCTATAATAAGTAAAGGAACCAATAAAGAGTTAATAAAGGAAAGTCCTTCTAAACTAAATAGAAATACTATAAATGACAAAACTATCATTACAATAATCCCAAGGTTAAAAGATAAACCTAGCTCCTCCTCAAATATTGCACCACTACCTGCAACCATAACACTAAACCCCGTGTATAAGAAAATTGTCATTATATTATCTAATATTAATCCAAATTTCTTTCCAAATATTTTACATATTAATTCCTCAAATCCACTTATTTTATTGTTAAATATCTTTAAAAGAAGTAATCCTCCTATCAAAGAAAACAATATTCCTGATATTGTTATCCCAAAAATTCCCTTTATCCCATATACTCCAAAAAATTCTATAATCTCTCTACCAGAAGCAAAACCTGCACCTATAACTGTACCTACATATATTGATGCTATTTTCATCCATTTCCTATTGATTACCTTCTTCATCATCCTCCCCCTTTCTAATATTTAATAATATTAGAATAGAGCTTATCCTATAACAACTTAGTAAAAAAGAAGTTCTACTCCTAGCATGGAGCAGAACCTTATTCTATGCATTATGAATATATTTTAACATCTTGAAGAACATTTTATCTCTTCTTTTTATAGCTTCTTCATCTTTACCTTCTGAATAATCATAGAAACCTTTCTTTGATTTAACGCCTAACTCATTATTATCCATTAATTTCTTCAATACTTCTTGTGGTTTTTTTACATCAGATAAATCATTAAATAAATATGAAGATATATAGTAGAATGTATCTAACCCTCCTAAATCTGCTGTCTCTAAAGGACCTATTATTGGATATCTAAATCCAGGTCCATATTTCATAGCTCTATCCACATCTTCAAAAGTAGCTATTCCCTCTTCTACTATATTCAATGCCTCTCTAAATACTGCAAACTGTATTCTATTACCAATAAATCCTGGAGCATCTTTTTGTACAACTACTGGCTCCTTATCTATTTTTCTTACTAATTTCAATAATATATCTACAGTTCCACCACTTGTCCCTTCTCCTCTTATTAATTCAACTAATGGAATAATATGAGGTGGATTCCAAAAATGCATTCCTATAAATCTATCCCTATTTTTTACTTTCTTAGATATTTCCGTAATACTAAGTCCAGAGGTATTTGTTGCAAATATAGCATCAGATTTAGCTATTTCTTCTACCTCTTTCCAGAAATCCTGTTTTATATCCATTTTTTCTATAATAGCTTCAATTATTACATCACAGTCAGAAAAAACTTTTTTATCTATGGAATATTTTATATTTTTCACTGTATTTTCAACTTCTGATTCTGCCATAAGACCTTCTTCTATTAAACTACTATTAAATATAGATACTAATCTTTTAGAGCCTTTTAGAAATTCTTCTTTAATATCAGTTATAACTACTTCATATCCCTTTCGTGCAAATATTTGAGCTATACCAGATCCCATAGTTCCTGCCCCTGCTATACCTATCTTTTTAATATCCTCTATCTTCATCTTGTAACCTCCTTTTAATCGTATCTCCCCATCTAATTATTATACTAGATGGGGAGATATTTATCTCTTATTATTTTTCTAATAAATTCCTAAACTTGCAAGAATTATAGCTGCAATAGTGGCTACCACTGGTAAAGCTACTGAAGTAACAAATATATCTATATATGAATCCTTATGAGTCATACCTGTAACGGCAAGTAAAGTCAATACAGCCCCATTATGTGGAAGTGTATCAAGGCCTCCTGATGAAAGTGAAGCTATTCTATGAAAAGCCTGAGGACTAATACCTGTCTCCAAAGCCAATTGATAATATTTTGCTCCCAAAGCTTCTAATGCTATACCCATTCCTCCTGAAGCTGAGCCTGTTGCACCAGCCAAAATATTTACTGCTATTGATTCTGAAATAAGGGGAGAACCTTTTATCCCTAGAAGTAAATCTGTTAATGTCTGAAATCCTGGTACTGCCCTTACTATTGAACCAAATCCAACAGCGGCAGATGTATTTATAATTGCAGTAATTGATGATGTTGCTCCTCCGCTAATGGATTTAGTAAAACCTTTGTATTTGCTAGGATTAGTTATCATTGCCATGATTATACCGGCTAATAAACATACTACTATATCCCATTTTAACCTTTCTATATTTAAAGTTAATATTACAGTAAGCAAAGGTAAAAATGAAAGAAATGGATTTGGAAGTTCTTGTACTTCAGCTTCAGCATTTACATTTCCTTTCTTTTCAGGCTCAATAAAGCCTTCACCCTTAGCTGTAAATCTCTTTTCTCTCCATATAAGATATGCATATCCTCCACCTAATAATATAGCTGAAGCTACTAAGCCCATAATTGGACCTGCTGTAGGTGTTGTGTTAAAATAATCCGTAGGAATTAAATTTTGAATTTGAGGTGTTCCTGGCAATGCTGTCATTGTAAAGGTAAATGATCCAAGGGCTATTGCTCCAGGAATAAGTTTTCTAGTAATATTAGCTTCTCTGAATAATTCTAATGCCAAAGGATACATTGCAAATACAACTACAAATAGAGATATACCACCATAAGTCAATACTGCACAGCCTACTACTACACTAAGGATAGCTCTCTTTGCACCTAGCACTTTTGTAAGCCATTTAGCTATGGACTTAGCTGCACCAGTATAATCCATCAATGTTCCAAATATTGCACCTAACATAAATACTGGAAACCAAGATTTTGTAAATCCTACAAAACCAGCCATATAAGTATCTTTATATGCTGGAAGTAGTTCTAGACCACCTGTTAAAGCTACTACTAATGCACATAGAGGAGCTATCCAAATTATAGAGTATCCTCTATAAGCTAAGAACATCAATAATACTAATCCGATAATAATACCTAGCATAATTACTTCCCCCTTTTATTTTACTTGATATTTTATTTATCATTTGTCTTTTTAAAAATTTTATCTTTTGTTTTTAATAGCCTTATCTTTTGTTTCTAATGAGGATTATTTTATCTCTTGTTTTTCTATTAAAACTTTAGTATTTTTAGCCAGCTGTCCAGCCCCCATCTATTGTAAATGTTGAGCCTGTGATATGAGCTCCTGCACTTGAACATAAGAATTTGGCCACATCTGCAATAGTTTCAGGTTCTATTAGTTTTTTAACTGCCGCTTTTTGTAACATTACTTTTTCAATAACTTCTTCCCTTGATATTCCATGGGATGCTGCTTGAGCATCAATTTGATTATCCACTAAAGGAGTTCTAACATATGCTGGACAAATTGAATTTACAGTTATTCCATAAGGTCCTCCTTCTAAAGCAGTAGTTTTTGTCAGTCCTGAAAGACCATGTTTAGCTGAAACATAAGCAACTTTAAATTCAGATGCTACTAATCCATGAATTGAATTTAAATTTATTATTCTTCCCCAACCTTGCTCTTTCATTGAATTCCATACATACTTAGTTAGTAGGAATGGAGCCGTTAACATTAAATTAATCATAAAATCCCATTTATCCTCTGGAAAATCTTCTATTGGAGATACTGTTTGAATTCCTGCCACATTTACAAGAATATCTACCTTTGAATATTTATCTAAAGTATAATCGACTAAATCCTTACAACCTTCTCTTGTGCTTAAATCTACCTTAAAATAATCTACACTTATTCTTTCTGACTCATTTTTTAATCTTTCTTCATTAATATCAGCCATAACTATCTTAGCACCATCTTTAGAAAAAGCTTCCGCAACAGCTAATCCAATTCCACTGGCTGCTCCTGTCACAATACATACTTTATTTTCTAACATCCTTATACCTCCTTGATTTAATTGTTTAACTATTAATATAGCAAAATTCATGCCATTGATTCTTGGTATGAATGTTAGTTTTTTATCTAAATATCCATATTTAAACAAAAAAACAAGCATATTTTTCATAAAATATACTTGTTTTTATATTTTGTTTTTTAAAAAATATAATAATTTAAAGTTAATGTAAGGTTATACTTACATTAACTTACTTTAAATTTATAGAGTGTAAGTTTTTCCTTACATCAAATCTTCCTTTTCTAATTTTTCGTAAATTTTTCTGACAATTCTTTTAATTGTGAGAAAAATAACATTACATATCTATTTCATATTTTGAAATCTTCTCATATAAACTTGTCCTGCTAATATCTAATGTATTGGCAGCTAAAGTCTTGTTGCCATTAGCAATTATTAGGCTATCTATTATAGATTGTTTTTCTACCTCTTCTAAAATGGATTTTAAACTTTTCATCTGCTTATTTCTAGTCATACCTGTAATTTTAGTAGGCAAATGTTCTGGCTTAATTATTGTTTCTTCTTCTAAGAAATTTATAGCCCTCTCTAGGATATTTTCTAGCTCCCTTACATTTCCAGGCCAATCATAATTTTTTAAATATTCTATTGTACTCTCTGATATCTTATCTACTTTTATATTTTCTCCTTTTGATATCTTGTTTACTAAATACTTGGACAGAATAGTTATATCTTCTTTTCTTTCCCTTAAGGGAGGAATTTTTATACTTACTACATTTAATCTATAATATAAATCTAATCTAAACATATCTTCAGATACCATTTTTTCTAGATCTTTATTAGTTGCTGCTATAACTCTAATATCAATTTTCTCTGAATAATTACAACCTATTCTCTCTATTTCTTTATCTTGGAGAACTCTTAATAATTTTACCTGCATATTCATAGGTAAATCACCAATTTCATCTAAAAAGATAGTACCTCCATCTGCAGCCTTAAACTTCCCGATCTTTCCTCCTTTTTTAGCACCTGTAAAAGAACCTTCTTCATATCCAAATAATTCTGATTCTAATAACTCATATGGAATTGCCCCACAATTTACTCTAATAAAAGGTGCATCTATACGTCTACTGTTATTATGAATTGCATGTGCAAATAATTCTTTTCCAGTGCCAGATTCTCCTAAAATTAGAACATTTGAATTCGTCTTTGCTGCCCTTTTTGTAAGTTCCTTCAGGCTTTCCATAGACTTACTTATACTTATGATGCTATCTAAAGCATAATTTGCTTTGTTTACTTTTTTAAATTCATCCTTATATAGATTCAATTCTTTCTCAATCTTATTTATCTTCATATATAGGGAATTTAATTCATCTACATCTTTAAATAATACCTTACCTACAGCACCTACTACATTACCATTAACAAATACTGGTATTCTAGTAGCTATCATATTTTTACCATTTATCTCTTGAACTTGGGCAATTTCTGGTATTCCTGTCTTTATTACAATATCCATTCTCGTATTCTCTATAACTTCTCGTACATGTTTGCCTATTGCCACTTCTCTATCTACTCCTAAGAATTCCGCATAAGGATTACTTAACATTTCTATATATCCATCTTTATTAACATAAACAATAGCATCATTTGTAGCTTCCATTACTGTATTTAATAGAGAAGATGCTTCTATCTCATCATCAAACTGTCTAATAAATTCTTTATAAGTATCTAATTTTTGAAAAATTATATAGGCTCCTTCATTAGTATCATTATTAGAAATTGCTTTTTTTATTACAATAATATCTTTGCCATTATATTTTAGTTTCTGGGATTCATGTTTTTTATTAGACTTTAAAAAAGATTTAATCTTAAAATTAGATAGGATATTAGATAGGTTTCTGTTTAGATTATTTTCATCAAATAATTCTAATATATTTAAAGCTTCACTATTAAAAAAATTTATATTACAATATTCATCTACTACTAAAATACCTATATTTAAAGAATTAGCTAGATTATATAAATTTATCCCGTTATTAGACATTATTTGCCCACTCCTATTTATATTCTAATATAATTATACCATATATTATATAAATCTAACTTTATTTAAAATATAACACAGTTCAAAGGCTTACTATTAATTTACGCTCTTTACCCGTAAGGTATCATTTGCTCGTATAGATTTGGTCCTAACGGACACTCCTAATGAGAAATTCTACATCAAGGTTGGTGCTCATTGCCTTTGACCTACCTACAATTCGCTATCGCTCATTAGGTTAGGTCATCTCTCGCAGTCTCACTGCACAAATTCATTTGCTCATTATCATTCGCATGAATTTGGCGTTCGTTGCGTTTGACCTACTAAAGCTCACTATCGTTCGCTAAGTTAGGTCATAAAAAAAAGCCCTACTACGACCAACGTAATAGAGCTTTTTATTAATTTTATGTAGCC
>NZ_CABSQO010000055.1:0-19938 GCF_902479755.1 uncultured Tissierella sp.
GAATGCCAGCCTGTCACGCTGGAGGTCGAGGGTTCGAGTCCCTTCCAGGTCGCCATTAATCAATTCACGATGCACAATGCACAATTGAGAAGCGTTAGAAATGATATTCTGAGCAAAACTAAGAATATTGGTTTGAGAGTTTGGTTTTTCAATTGTGAAATGTGAACTGATAATTGTGAATTAAACAAGTGCTGGCGTAGCTCAATCGGCATAAGTAGGGGACCGAAATTGTGGTTTTCAATTTCGTGTACATCACTTAGTCGGGCCGCCAAGAATCAAAAGTATGTAAGTCGTAGGAAAAAAATGAATAAACATGCTGGCGTAGCTCAATCGGCAGAGCAACTGACTTGTAATCAGTAGGTTGGGGGTTCAATTCCTCTCGCCAGCTCCAGAATATTTTAACAAAGTACATAGATTAATCTATGTACTTTGTTTTTTACCAAAACAAAATGACACTGAATTTGAAAGTTTTCTTTCAAATTCAGTGTCATTTTCGTATTTTATAGAAAAACCATTAAAAACATCTCTATCATTGTTATAATAGCGTTCTTAGTATCATATATATTGGAAACCTATGAACTCTCTTCAAAAATGTTTACAAATCTCAATAGCAGATATATAATATTGAATATATATTCAATGAATGGAGATTCAATAATGGGAATTCGTGAAAAACAAAAAGAAAAGCGAAGAAATGAGATACTGAATGCCGGACTGGATTTATTCATACGCAAGGGATATTCTGCTACAAAAGTAAGTGACATTGCAGAGCAAGTTGGTATGAGTGTCGGATTGTTGTTTCATTATTTCTCTTCAAAGGAAAAACTATATGAAGAATTAATAAGTCTTGGCATTTCAGGACCCATGAGTGTTATGGCTCCTACTGAAAAAGAACCTCTTGCCTTTTTTGAAGATGTCGCAAGACAAATTTTTCATTATATTAAAGCCGAGCCATTTACTGCAAAGATGTTTGTATTGATGAATCAAGCCTTTTATAATGAAGCAGCTCCTGATTATGTCAAAGAGATGCTTGCCAGTTTTAATATTTATAAGCCAACTTCTGAGCTGATTTTGAAAGGTCAGAAAGAAGGTACGATCCGCAGTGGTGACCCTTATGCTCTTTCAATTGCTTTTTGGTCTGCCGTAAGGGGCATTGCGGAGGAAATTGCGCTTAATCCAAATTCACCATGTCCTGATAGTGATTGGATTATTGATATAATAAGGAGGTAAGGCTGATGAAAAAGGTTATTATTATCGGTGCCGGTATTGCTGGACTAACGGCAGGCGTATATGCCCGCCAAAGTGGTTTTGATGTTGTGATTTATGAGGCTCATTCCATTCCAGGCGGTGCATCTACAAGCTGGAAAAGAAAGGGCTATCTCTTTGAAGGTGGCATGCACTGGCTGACGGGTTCTTCTCCAAAAACTGCCCTCCATAAGCTTTGGCGTGAAATCGGGGCATTGGATGACAATACTTCCATTTATAACCGCGACCCGTTTTTTACCTTTGAAGATAAGGGAAAGATAGCTTTTTTATATCGAGATATTGATAAACTACAGTCTCATTTGATTGAGTTATCACCCGAAGATAAAAAGGAAATAATCTGCCTTTGCAGGGATTTGAAAAAATTTATGAAAGTGGATATGCCCATTACGGATATTAAAAACGTAAAGGTTAAAGAAAAATCCGCTATACCGATATCAAAATTGATTTCTATGATTCCTGCATTTTTTAGAATGTCTTTCTACTCAGATCAAACGGTAAAAGAATATGCTATGCGGTATAAAAGTCCTTTTTTACAAGATTTATTCAGAAATGTTGTCAGCGATGATAACAATGCCACAAGCATGCTTTTCACATTGTCAACCCTTGCAAAAGGTGATGGAGGATACCCTTCAGGCGGTTCACTTGCCATGGCTGGCAGGATAGCAAAACGATTTGAAGCTTTAGGCGGTGTGATAAAATATAATAGTAAAGTTGAAAAGATTATGATTAAAAGTGGTAGTGCTACGGGTATTGTTTTTAATGGGACAGAAATCTCTGCAGATGCAGTCATCATCACACAAGATACACTGGCTGCGATTGACACTCTATTTGACAACCCACTTAAAGAGCCATGGGCGGATAAGATGCGCTCTGAAACCAAACCTATGCTAAATACTTTTATTTGTTTAGGAATCAAAGAGGACTTGTCTAATATTCATGAAAGTATGGTCTTTACAAGTGATACTCCGGTATTCTGTGCTGGAAAAGAAATCAAGGAAATCAGTATAAATAACTATGCGACTTATGAAGGCTATGCTCCAAATGGATGTACTGCCATTACTTCTATATTTCCAGGAGATAGCTATGAATGGTGGAAAGAGCAGAAGATAAAGGGTAGCTATGAATCTGAAAAGCAAAAGCTTGCGGAAAACTTCATTGCTGTTTTGGCAAAAAAATATCCTCAAACTGCCGGTAAGGTAGAAGTATGGGATATCGCTACTCCTTTGACTTATGAGCGCTATCTGAATTCTTATAAGGGTTCATGGATGTCAATTATGGGTAAAGGTGTAAAAATGCATCCCTATCCCTCAAAGCCTGAAAGTATATCCAATCTTTATTTTGCTGGCCACCGACTTATAATTCCCGGAGGACTTCCTGTTGCCCTTGAAACGGGCCGAAAATCAGTACAATATTTATGCAGGGATACTGATATGGTATTTCAGGGAAATGTTTAGAACAGTAAAATAACTTTAATTTTTAAGGTACCTATAAAGAGAAATATAAAACGTACATCCTTAAGATGAATCCTCATTAAAAATCCGTTGCTACCAACAATGGATTTTTAAATTTATATGATAAATTATGAATATATCCTTAATCTTAACTTGCGACTATTGTATTTAACACTTTTGAATCGAAGGCATATAATATATAAAGATCAATTTAAACTATATAAAAAGGGTGTAATTATGAATAATACAATATTACAACTTCAAAAAAATAATGATAATAGTATTTTAAACAATAATAATGTTATATTTGATGAGACAATTAGTATGATAGGAAATATAAGTTATAATAATATAACAGGTACCATTACTATTTCTGAAAATGGTCTATATGTCATTGATTGGTATGTAGCTATGCAGTCAATCTTCGGTTCACCCAGCGTTATTTTTAAGTTAATTTCTGACAAAGGTCATGAATTTGATAGCAATTCACCAAATAAAACAGGTAATATGAATGGAATAGCTATTCTAGATGTTAGTGATGCCCCTATCAACATCTCATTGGTAAATACATCAAATACTACTGTTTTTTTCTCAAATACGATACCATCTAAAGCTAATCTGCGAGTTTTTTATTTAAACAGTGATATAGCTGATAATAGTCGTTGTTTTGCTTTAGAGCAATTTGCTCATGTTTTAGAACAAATAGTCAATATATATCAAGGTGATTCTGTTAGTATTTTCTCAAATAGACTTGCAACAGTTTCAGGACCAATTCATTCCCTTTACAAAGCTCCTGATGCTGAAAGTATACCAATGCTCGTTCTTCAATCAGAAGAAGAATCATTTGCTTTTAATATCGACAAAATAACAATGCTTTATTTTCCAAATAGTATTTATGATGATTCCATAACTTATTTAAGTCCACCTAGCCCATTTCCTCAGAATTGCGATACTGACCAGCTTAAAAACATCTATAATTATGTTACAGTAGGTGACAGCATATCTGTAACTGCAGGTCCTAATACAAGTGCTTCTGGTGATGTGCATATTAACGAATATGGCATAATTGTTGTGGCTGATGCAACTTCAACAATATTTATGATGACTCCGCATATTTTTTCGATTACCGTAAATGAAGAAGGAAGTTTCAGTGGACAAAAACCAATTTTAGTTTCTACTGCCAATGTATAAAAAAACTAAAATAATCTAGTATATCAATATATTGGAGTATAGCTTTAAACGAAACCCAGTTCCTTACTTGTTTTCTATATATAATTGAAAAAACAAGGATGGCTGGGTATTTCTATATATGTTTATGTGTTATAATAGACTAATATGGAGGTGAAATCTTATGGTTAAAAAGGCTTTGAAATCTGCAATAGGAGTGAGTATAGGTGTAACAATTGGGAGTATTATTTTACCTCGAATCCTTTTTTCTAAGCTCTACAACAATACATATCCTCCAATATTAGAACAGACATTAATTTATTTAGTAATTTCATATATTGTCTGCTTTCTTATTTCTTTTTTAATTGAATGGCTAAAAATAAAGATAAAAAAAGCTGATAAATTCTAATTTATCAGACATATAAAGTATTAGAAGCAACCTTTTGGTTGCTCTTTCTTTTATCTAAGCCCTATTTTTATGCATACTATATCTTTATTACTCCTGTACTATCTTAATGATATTATCAAAAACATCTTCATAGCTTTTACTTTGTGCTGATGGTGTTGCCTGTATTACGTAAACAATATTTGACTCTGGCAGAATATTTACCTCCTGACCTCCATATCCGCGACAGCTGAAACCACCATCAAATAACCACAATAAGAAACCATAATTCCTTTCCCTTTGGGAAGGAGAAATAGCCTGTCTTATATAATTATCACTGACAATACCTTTCCCATTTTGCAAAAACAAAAAACCGATTTTAGCAAGATCATGAGCAGATAAATCCGATTGCATTTCAAGAATTGGATTGTTGCTAATGCTATAATTCACACCATTCGAAAATGCAGCCCATTCACCACTGGTTATTCCAAGGGGCTCATATAAATTTATTCTGCAAAACTCGTATGTGCTCATACCTGTTGCCTTGCTTATGAGTGCAGATAGTAAAATAACATCCCATTCCTTGTACACAAATTTTGTACCTGGTACATCTGCCATAGCTGTATCTGAAAGATGTTCCAAACAATTTTCTGATCTCCAAAGCTGTTCAAGCATGGGGCAGTGATAATGAACACCGCCATTCCAATATATGCCTGATGACATGGTTAGAAGATGCCGAACAGTGATTAGCTTGTGATATGGATGAACATTCTGAGCAAATTCTGTTAAATAATTGCTTATAGGCTCGTCTAAGCTCTTAATATATCCTTTATCAAGACAAATACCTATACATATGGACAAAATACTTTTCCATATGGATTTTATATTATTTCTGCTATCCTTTGTAAATCCATTATAATATCGTTCAAGAATCAACTCATTATCCTTAAAAAGCAAAATGCTGTTGATAAGACGATATCTTCTTTGTTTTATATAATGGTCAACATATTCCTCAATTTCATGGTTCATTTCAAATACCGTCCTATTATAGAATTTGAGTTTTGTTTTAACTCTTTCGGTGTACCTGCTGCTATAATATTTCCGCCATCATTGCCTCCGCCGACACCCATCTCAATGATATAGTCACAATTTGATAACACATAAGGGTCATGTTCCGTGAGGATAACTGTATTACCTTTATCTACAAGTTCATGAAGAAGTTTTAATAGCTTTTTACTATCATGAAATGATAGCCCTGTAGTAGGCTCATCCAAGATATAAATTGCATCCTTTGCATTCTGTCCTTTTGAAAGCTCCTTTGCCAATTTGATACGCTGACTTTCTCCACCAGATATGGTAGGAGTTTTTTGTCCCAAAGTGATATAGTTCATACCCACACGTGAAAGTGTTGCAAGGATTTTATCAATTGATTTATCCTTTCCCTTAAAAAATTCCACTGCCTCATCCACCGTCATTGATAAGATATCTTTAATATTCTTTCCGTCAAGCATTACCTCTAAAACCTCGGGAATAAAACCTGTTCCCCCGCAAGCCTCACATTCCAAGTTAATAAAATTTCCAAAACCTACATGGTAATGTATCTCACCATCACCTCTACATACCTTACAGCCTCCTTCAGAATTAACAGTAAAAAGACCTGCTGAAAGTCCGCTCTCCTTTGCAAACAAAGTTCGGATACGATCAAACATACCTGTGTATGTGGCAGGACAGGATGTACGGCTTCTTCCAATTGGTTTTTGGTCAATAACAAAGCATTTTTTTATATGTTCTATACCGCTTATAATTACATTATTAGATTCATAGGTAAGCTCCTCATCTTCATCATCCGTTATGCACTTGGTATTCAACATTTCTTTTAACTTAGGCACAAGTGTATCAGAAATAAGACTTGATTTTCCGCTTCCTGATACTCCGGCAACACCTACCATTAATCCAAGCGGTATCTCTGCTGTAACATTTTTCAGATTATGAAGTGCTGCATTTTCTATCTTTAAGACATTTAGCATATCGATAGTCCTGCTTCGCTTTTCCATTTCCAGAGTTTCTTCACATCTTAAATATGGTGATGTATTTGAATTTTTACAATACAAAAATTCTTCAAAACCACCTTGAAAAATCAGTTCACCGCCAAGTACACCTGCATTTGGACCTAGGTCAATAATGTGGTCAGCAGATCGTATAAATTTTTCATCATGCTCAACAGCTATAACTGTATTTCCACGATTAACAAGATTCTTCAAAATTTTAATCAGCTTAGCTTTTTCCACCTCATGTAATCCAATTGTCGGTTCGTCAAATACAAAAATAATACTATCCATTTCAGCAATTATATAAGAAGCTAAAAATAGTCTTTGAATTTCTCCGCCTGAAAGTGTTGGTACAGGTCGTGAAAGTACAAGATGATGCAACCCCACATCAACCATGCAATTTAGCTTTACCAATATCTCGCCTAACAAAGGTGATATTATAGGGACTGTAGCTAAAAATTGGTACAAATCTTTTATATACATATTTTCAAGCTCAGAAATAGTTTTGCCTCCTATAGCAGTATGAAAAGCCTGTTCTCCAAGACCCGTGCCACCACATTTCGGACAAGATGCTTTGCCCATATATCCTGCATTGGTAAGCAAATATTCGAGGCGACTCGATGTCGAGAAAGCTCCATTTGTAGTATGCATTATCCATGGCACAAAACCCATAAAGGATGATTTTCCATTATCACCATATTTCAAAAAGTTTAATTGCTCATCAGTAAGCGTTGAGAGCTTGTCTGTGGGAGAGATATTATGATATTTACAAAAGCTATCAAGCATTCGCTTTGTAATTCCCCTTTTTCCTAATCCTAAGCAAACATCCTCTATTTTTTGCGATAAATCTTCAAACAGCTTTTCTTCATCAAGTTCTTTAATAATTCCCGTGCCCAGACACTTTACGCACATACCCTTGGGAGAATTTTTTTGAAACATCTCCATCGTAAGGGGTATGTCATCATTATATTTGTCATCTCTCACCCCATAAGCAGCAAACAGCATAGCAAGCATATTGCTTATTTTTGTTCGTGTACCAACTGTACTTCGAGGATTAGACTGACGGATTATACGCTGTTCTACTGCAACCGTCGGAGAAAGTCCTGTGATACTGTCAAAAGAGGGTGTACTGTCAACTATAAACTGTGTCCCAGAGAACATAAGATATCTTCGTTTTCCTTCCTCA
Source organism: uncultured Tissierella sp. (assembly GCF_902479755.1). Classification (NCBI taxonomy): domain Bacteria; kingdom Bacillati; phylum Bacillota; class Tissierellia; order Tissierellales; family Tissierellaceae; genus Tissierella; species uncultured Tissierella sp. Next base: position 7,504 of record NZ_CABSQO010000055.1, read on the forward strand.
TAAAGGGTATCAAATGCAAGGCTTGATTTTCCGCTGCCAGATACTCCGGTAATTACAGTTAGTTTATTTTTGGGGATCTTTACATCTACGCCTTTCAGATTATGTATTCGTGCATTTTTTATTTCGATGAAGCCGTTCATGGCAACTCTCCTTTATACCTAAATTCCTCCAATGTTTACCCATCAAATACAATTCTGTCTTTTTTGATTATAATAATTCATTCTATATTCAAAACTCTTTTTCCTTAGAAAATAATCCCTGATCTCATATGTTATCTTATCTTTGTCAATTCAATATAGATTAAATTTAAAATCATTATATATTGGTATTGAAAAAAAAGTCAAGTGTGTATTATTATTGATATAGACAATTAAATTTAATTATTGTAATAGTATAGTTTATATATTAAACAACAAACATAACAACCCTATAACATTAACCCCTTAGGACTACAAAAAGTATATAAGGAAATAGATTCCATTGATATAATCCTTTTTATCTTTAGCTCCTTGCAATATCCTGCAATTATTGCAAAGATATGAATTTATTACTTTAATTAAAGGAGGAGAATACATATGGATTGCTTAGAGAGTATGAATAGGGCTTTGAATTTGAGATGTACTATGAAACTGCAAATGAAAAATGCTACGAAGAAACTTGGATTAGAGTTGCACCAAAAAATAATTTATAGAGGATATAGTTCGTAAAATACAACAATAAAGAAGTCTCAAGACCTATATGCTGAGACTTCTTTATTGTTAGTTATTTACTTTCCCTAAGCTCCTTAAAAAAACTAGAAATTATACTGCTGCATTCATCTTCTAATACACCAAATTCCACTTCTAATCTATGGTTAAACCTAGGATGATTCGTTAAGTCCTCCACAGTTCCGCAGCAGCCTCTTTTAGGATCTCTAGTACCTATAACCAATTTTCCTATTCTAGCATTTACTATTGCACCTGCACACATGGCACAGGGTTCTAAAGTCACATACATAGTGCAATTAAGCAGCCTCCAAGCATCAAGATGCTTACTTGCTTCTTTTATTGCAAGTATTTCAGCATGAGCTGTTGGGTCATTTGAAGTTTCCCTTTGATTATAACCCCTGCCGATTATTTCTCCCTCATAAACAACAACAGCACCTACAGGCACTTCATAGATGGTAGCTGCCTTTTTAGCTTCTTCTAAAGCTTCTCTCATATATAAAATATCCATTGATATCACCTTGTAATGCTAAATTTAGATACAGCTTTTTATTTGTATATTAAATATGTATCATAGAACTTTTCAAGTGTCAACACATGCTAATCTTTACTTTTTTACCTATCTTTTCAAGACTTTCCGCTATTTCCTGTACAAGTTTCAATTTTGAAACAATATCAATTCCTAACCCGTCCTCCTGATGACTATGATTTACAGCATTTCCTAAATATATATTAATATCTGTTGCATCCTCGATTAACATACGTGTCAACATAGCAGCACCATCTTTTCTCTTTTCTAATTCAAGTAATATAATAGCGTTCTTCTCATACTCATGTATAAGCTTAGGAATATTTTTTAAGGTAATGATACCTTCTGTCACAAGATCTACTCCTTCTATTTTCGCCATAGCAGGTATCCCCTCAGATGATGTACCCTCTAAAGGCATAAGAGGTGCTTTTAAGAATTTGGAAACCATTTTAGCTGTACTTCCGCCGCATACAACATGTTTTCCTTTTTTTCTAAAAAACATACTTAATATTTTGTCATCTTCATCTGGATTCTCTGGAGGGCCGATTATAATATTTATGGCTTTCCGTTCCCGAAGCTGCAGTGTCAATAGTGTTATATCATCTTTAGGCTTTCCATCATAAAGACATAAGCAGGCATTCATCAAACGGGCCCCTAACCATGCAGCTGAAACTCCTGGTTTATACCATTGCTCCAAAAGCTTTACAACTTCACCATATCCTAATTCTTTGCCAATTTCGCTATCTATACCTGCATTTGTAACACCATCAGTCATCAGAAAGAGCATATCATCAGAAAGCAACGGTACTGTACTTTCCCAAATCTCTTTTTCTTGAATGAAAAAACGTGCAGACTCATGACTTATACTTTTTCCGCTTCGAAGGAGTATAGCAGGAGGATTATCAAATTGTGCCAGATATACCTTATATCTCTGTATTCTCGCCGCTACAAATGTAGCGTAGGCTAACTTCCGCTCCCTGCACATAGGCAATGTCTGAACTGTAGTAAAAACAGCATCTTCTAAGAGCATACCTCCTGAAAGTAATGTGCCTAGTATTTGAGAAGTCAGCGTTGCAAGTATATTTGCCTTTACACCGCTACCTAGTCCATCAGAAAGAACTAAAGTGGTTCCATCTTCTGTCGTTTCCTTATAGTAAAAGTCACCACAAATACTTTCTGTATATTTATTATAACTTATCTTTGCAAAATCTAATACATAATCCAGCATATAAGCCACCTATCCTAAAAAATCTCATCATCCATAAGTATTGTTTTTTTCAAATCCATTATTGCCAGCTTAGTTTTTGCAGCTGTTTCTCCTAAAAGAGAAGCTATCTCATGTACTGTACGTAACTGAGCCTCCACAATTTCATCAGCCATATTAGCAGAATCCATCTTTGCTTGACGAATCCTATTCTTCTCCATGCGAAGCTGAGTAATATCCTTCATTATACAGCTTATTATGCTATTTCCCTTATCGTATATGAGTGTCTGCTCTAAGTATAAACCATACTCTGCAACATATATATTTCTGCTTATTCTCTCTTCCCCACTTGCAATTAAATCAATAAAATTATACTCATCTAGTATACGTGATACAGGAGAACCAAGGATATCCTCAGGTGAGGATAAATGGAATGCTTTACATGTGGCATTGTTAATCATTATGACACACATATCAATATCCACAGCTAATATAAGATTGGGTGATACTTCTATTACCTTATCTGCAAAAGACTGCGTACGGGCTTTCATAAATGGCAAACACATGTTGATATCTGCTTTATTCTCATAGATAGCAACTGCTTTTTCTCTACAGCTTGGATATCCACACGAACCGCAGTTTAGCTCATCTTCTACAGTATTTTTTCCCATCTTCTTCAATATTGCAGCCAATTGCCATTCTGTCGGAGGCATACAGACTATTTTTTTATCAAGAAATTTTTGTTTCAGCGAAAAATCAGTTCTTGTCTCAAAATCAATATTCTTTCCACTTTCATTTACTGCTTGTTTTCTAACCAGAGTCTTTCCAAAAATCTGCTTATTTTGGCTTTTTTGAAAAGATGGTCCCCCTATACAACTTCCAGTGCATGCACTCATTTCAATAAAATATCCCTTTAAATTGCCTGAAACGATTTCCTGCAATGCATTTATGCAATTTTCAATCCCATCAATAGCGATGTATTGAAAGCTGCGATTTTTTAACATGCTATCTAATATACCTCCGCCATATGGAAATGATCGTGAAAGCTTTGGCGTAGGTATTGAACCGTCTTCTTTAGGTTCTATACTAGAATTTTCAAACCATCCTTCAAGCTCATCAAAGGTAATTACATAGTCTGCACCATTTTCACCACATTCAGCTTTCTTGGAAATACATGGACCAATAAATATCACTATAGCATTAGGGTATAAATCCTTTAACTTACGAGCACTTACCTGCATAGGAGAGATTATTGGAGCCAAAAAATCCAGTGCCTCGGGAAAATGATGTTCAATGTATAGATTTATAGTCGTACAGCAGGAAGATATGATTACATCATTCCATTTATCCTCAACCAATTTTTCATAATGGCTTTTCACAACATATGCTCCTTCTGCTGTTTCAGAAACATAAGAAAAACCCAACTCAGCAAGTGCATCAGAAAAGGTCTGAAATGATGCCTTGGGATATGCAGTAATCCATGAAGGCGCTACAGTTGCCACAATTTGACGCCCTTGGCTAAGTAACTCTAATATTTTAGGAATATCATTACTGTCTTCCTTTGCATTTTGAGGACAAACAACAGTACAGGTTCCACATAATATACATTCTGATTCAAGTATTTGTGCTCGTCCATTTTTAACTGTTATTGATTTAACAGGACAATGTCTGACACATTTATAACAATCCATGCATTCAATTTCTTTAAAACTTAAAATCGCCATATGATTCCCCTACTTTGAAATAGTCTATTTGATACAAATATAAGAAAAGCTTCTAATAAAGGATTTCAAGTAAGCTTTTCTTAGCTACTGCATAAGCGACTTGCACAAAATCAAAGATTTCAGCAATCTGCTTAAAACTCATTGAGGGCACGTTCTAGAATGAAAAAAATTAGAATCTTCCTATAAGTTATAAAAAGATTATTATAAATCTTAATAATCCTCAAAAAAGACTTATTTTCATTCATTATATACCTAATTTATCTATATTACACTAGTTCTTTGTTATAATAATAACAGTATGCATCTATGATGTCAATCAAGGTAATAAAAATAGTCAATAGAATCCGCCTATAAAGGTAAAAACAATGGCTTATAAAGATAATTTAATCTCTTTCTTCTCGAACCATAATATAAAATTCATCTCCAGACTTGGAATGATTAACAGTCTTTAATATTATAAAACCAACTTTTTCATACAAACTGATAGCACGCCTATTAAAAGAAGCAACTGTCAGTCGGTATTTTTTAGATTGAAATTTCTTTCGAGCAAAGTCTATACCTTTATTTAGAAATGAATATCCTAATCCTTTTCCGCACAGAAGTGGATTCATACCTAATCCAATGTCTAATGCTTCTTCAGAGTATGTATAGTCATGAGTTGGTATTTGCGCCGACTTATCAAAACAGAAATAACCAGACAATTGATTTTTATCGTCAATAAAAGCATAATAATCACCGCTCATAAGTTCAAGAATGGTTTCTGAATTGTTTTCAAAACTATACATTGAGTAAGGATCTTCATAAATCCAATTTGAAATATCTATAGCGAAATCTTTTGTCATTTCAATTATTAAACTCATATAATCTCTCCCTGCAAATTTATTCTAAGCACTCATATCATATTTCACAATATTCCCTCCGCCTCCTGCCAATCAACCAAAAGATTGTAGCGATTTGTCTCAAAATGCAAAATACAATAGTCTGGATCGTCAGGACCGTTGAAATGCTGCCCCATTCCCGGATACCACATTTCTTCCTTGATGGCTAGATCTGTTACAACTTCAATTGTTCCAACTAAAGTGATGTTATATGCCCCGTCCTTATTAAAGCACACGCTTGCGCGGTTGCAGTTTGCTATACGTTTTGCCTTGTTACCTTCAAGCCCGGTGCAAAAGGTAATCCAATTAATTCCATGGGCTTTTGATGCCGTAATCGTTGAAGCTGTAGGATACCCGTCCCTATCAATGAGTGCAAGAACACAATAAGGCTCTGAACCCTCCAATGAACTGTGAGCTGTATTTTGACGAATAATTTCTTCTGCTTTTGCAATAACCTCTTTACTCATTTACCCACCCCCGTAATAATAAATTTTCTTTATCCTTTAATAAATTTCAAAATCTTTTTTAACTCAGCATTAGGATTGAGTATAAAAACACGCTCTGTTATTTTTTCAATTGCCTCATCTTTCTCGATTTTTACAGCCTTTTCAAATACATCTTCCCCCCAAAAATTTTCAGTTGTACAAAATACAGTTGAAGACCAGCCGTACTCTATTCCTTTTTGAGATATTTTTTGCTGCCTTCCACACATAGTCAAATACATTTTCATTTGCAGTTCTGTCAAGGCTCGGTCAAACTGAGACTTTTCCTCTTTTCCAAAGCCTGCCAACTGCTTTATTGCATGTAATGGCAACGTCCCATTTTCGAGGATAGTGTCATAAATTCGTTTCCCATGGTTACTGATTTCACCATCTGCATATTTCTCATCAAATGTCCTATTTTCTCGCCGAACTGCGAGAAAATAAGGAACCCATTCTCTGACCATATATCCGCTTTTCTTGAAGAATAATTTTGCATAAGCAATATCGTTACGCTCGTCTAATACACGCATACGCCACTCCCATGGGTCAGTATCTGGATTTCCTGTATGCCAGCATATAGGTGTTTCGTAAGGCGGTGATTCCTCCCAATTCCATGGAATCACGGAGAAAATGCCTTCACTATTCCCACCCCCCATTGAAAACCCAGCATCCAGCAGTGTACTAACAAAATCTCCATAATTTTTTATCGGTTTACTATTCAATCCAAAACCCTCCTTTTGAAAGAATCATATCACATTAAACAGGACAACATCCTGTCCTGTTTATTTATAGTGTTCCAAAATATTAACAGCGATTCGTTTTATATGCTCCGCCATGTCATCAGGTTCAAGTACCCTTGCCTTATCTCCAAACCCCAAAATCCATGATACAGTAAAGTCCCTATTTGTATATCCAATTTCAAGACGAAGCAGGCCTTCTTCAGTTTCTGTGCAACAATTAAGTCCATATGTTTCAATGAGCTGATAACGAACTGATGGGTCAAATAGAACAACTAGCTTTTTATCATCGGGAAGACACTCATTAAAGTCTCTCTTTTCAGGTGGAATTTCACGGGGAATATAGGTCTCAGTGCAAAGACGTAAATCCCATAACCGCATCATCTTAAACAACCGCCAATCCTTTCGCTCTTGACAAAATCCAAATATATACCACGCCGCCCACTGGAAAATTATAAAGTATGGCTCGATACGGCGATGTGTAATACCCTTTTCATAATAATAGTCAAATTCAATTAATCTCTGCTCATGAATCGCTCTTTTAATAAGTTCAATCTTTTCTGTCAAGCTGCCCTTGTAATGAGAAGCAAGATCGATTACAATGGGTTCCCTTAGCGATACAACGATATCTTTATTAGCAGATAATTTATCTAGAGTTTTCTCAATATGGGACTTTTCCGATACGCTTCCAATACCTTTGAGACCAGCAATAATCCCTGAAAGCTCATCAACAGTCAGAACGCTTTTGTCAAGCTTGAAACCCTCTGCAATAGAAATACCGCCACCGCTGCCTTGATATGTAATAATAGGTATCCCCGATTGGCAAAGAGTATCAATATCTCTGCCAATGGTACGGCGAGTAACTTCAAATTTCTCAGCAAGATAGGGAGCTGTTACCCGTTCATTTTGAAGCAGGATTGTGAGTATTCCAAGCAAGCGGTCAATCTTCATGGACACTCGCCTCCAGTTCTCTCTAGTATCTCTTTGGCAATTTGCGTCATAGAAGCACCTCCTATTAACATTATAACACATGAAATCTCAACTAAACTTCTTGACTAATATCAAATATATTAGTATATTGATACATACCAATATACGGTATGTATGTGAGTAAAATCAAAAAAACTCTCAACATTGCACAATCTGCTTTATCTTGACATCTTACTATATTAAAAGTTCATGGGATTTTAGACTTTTCCAAATCTGGTCAAAACATAACTTATAATCTCGCTTACCATAGGGTGAAAAGGGTAATCGATATAGAACATATCATTGTTAAAAAAAAGTAATAAAAGGTATTATGTCTAATCTAGAAAGGAGAATTTAAAAATATGGAACATAAATTAGAAAACCCTCAACGGTTAAAAGAATTAAATCCATCAGAAACACTTAAAAATCTTGGTCTTGGGGATGGAAGTTCTTTTTGTGATATCGGTGCAGGAACAGGAATTTTTACATTTGCAGCATCTAAATTAACTAATTCCAATATATATGCAGTAGATATATCCACTGAAATGCTAGAAGTATTAAAAGTTAAAAGAACAGAACATAATGCAGATAATGTTATACTAAAGAATGATGTTCAAGATGTACCTTCATCCTCTTGTGATATTGTCCTAGCTTCTACTGTTTTCCATGAATTGGAGGATATAGATGGTATGGCAGATGAAATCAAGCGTATTCTAACTAATGGTGGACTCTTGGCTATTATCGAATTTCATAAACGTAAGACTCCTATAGGTCCACCTACCAATCATAGATTGAGTCCTGAACAAATTGATAATCTGCTGCAAAAACATGAATTCAATAAGATAAAGTATTTTGAATTGGGAGAGAATTTTTATATATCGATTTTTACTCTGAATTCTTAAAAGAAGAAGTAAAGGCTTATTCTTCTACTTCCTAGAATTAGCCTCCTTCTTTTTCAAACTTCAACAATTCCTATTATATAAAATAATAGAATTTGTCATTTCCCTACTTATATTTATAACCTTTAGAAAAACCAAGATGTAGGAAGATAAAACAAATAGGGTGCTGTAAATACCGCTAAGGATAATGCAAGTTTTTTCCTCTGTATGTCATCTAAATCTGATTTTTTCAGACAGAATTTATAGTTAAACAAATAGATAAAAAATGCGGTTATTATCACGCATACAGTTACCCACAGCATAGAATAGATGCTTTGAAAGGGATTATAGCTAACAGCACTTATGATATTTTTATACCACCATTGTCCTAAGGCTGTGTCGTAGCTAAAATTAATTACATTGGGTATAAACATTGCAGCTGTACCAATAAAATCAGCAATAAATCCAAATATCCAAACTCTAAAGATCGCAGTCTTAGCCTTCTGTTTAATGTTTTCTATTTTTAGATGTTTCATAGTCAATACAATTACAATCAAATCTATAAGAAAATTTGCCGGCAAAACCACAATCCAAGTAATTGGTATCAGCCATAAGAACCATATGGGAAAAATTATATTATATAGTTTAATGCTATGCTTTTTCATATCTCACCTCTCAAAATATAAATTTTCAATGATATTCATTTTGTATATCAATGTTAAATCCTTGTTTGTCCGTATAATTAATAATCTTTTTACTATAATATCATACTTCGCTACATAAAAAAATAAAAGTAAATATCTAAAATTCAAAAGATATAAAATACCTGAACTTGATTGTTTCAGTCCTCTTATTGAATTAATTGCTATTATTTATGGAAATACACAATCTACATTGGCATAAAAAAGCTGCAAATCTTTATAAAGACTTGCAGCTTTAGTTTTGGTGCACTCGAGAGGAATCGAACCCCCGGCCTACGCCTTAGGAGGGCGCCGCTCTATCCTACTGAGCTACGAGTGCATAGTTTACCAATATATTTTACAGCATTTTTGAAAGGATGTCAACAATCAGTAAAATACTCATATAATTAATAAAGGCAGTTCTTATACTTCTTTAGAACTGCCTCTTATTATCTTTTAAGCCTTTTGTCTTGCCCTAGAAAAATATAGTCCCATCAATAAGAATGCTATGGCAAATAACAACTGCATAAATATTTCATATTTTACATCTAGAAAAGAGCTGATATCTGTTTCATTTATTTTTACAAAATAATATGTGGGAAAGAACTTAGCTATTGTCAATACCTTCTCTCCTAAAAATTGCTGTGGTACCATTACACCTGAAACAAATGAGATTCCAAGGGATAATACCGTACTTACACCTGATATAACAAATTTATTATTTGTTATATTGTTAATTAAAAATACAAGACATAATGCAGAGAATGAAAATACTATTGTATTAATTACGTATTTTAGAAAATTCACTTCTCCAATATATTTTCCTTTCAAAATAATACTTCCCAATATAAATATTAATGTTAGAAAACTTGCTATTGTTAACTGTCCTAAATATATTTGGCTATTAAATTTCAAAAACTTTACTGAAGATATCTTTCTTCTATTCTCAACTTCCTTATTTATAAAGTCAGTCATAACAAAGCCTATTACAGAGATATATAAGGCCATTACTATATAGGAGACAAAATTAAAATAAAATTTAAACCATGTATTCATCTTCTGATTTATATTATTATCAGGTTTAATTATATTTACCTCTATACCTTCATCCAAGGCAGTACTTACATTAGATAAATCAAATTTCCCATCTTCATAGGTTGCATTAGCAAAGGAAATAAATTTATTAATCTGATTTTGAATTTGATAAGCTCCTATATTCCTATCATCTCTAAATACCTCAATAGTCTTTTCCTTATTGATTACCTTTTTCTCAAAGTCCTCTGGAATAACAATTACTGCATCTATTATTTGTAAGAAAATCTGTTCTTTAATATACTTTTCATCTGACTTGGTATCGATTATATCATTCTTTTTTCCTAAATAATCTATTAGACTCTTTGATAATTCACTATTACTATTATCAACTATTCCAATATCAAGCTTTGTTTCCATAAAACTGGTTTCTCTTTGTGTATTCCCTCCACCATTTAATATTGATAGAATGAAGAAAATGATTGTGTATGAAAGGATAACTCCTTTATTTTTTAATGCTATCTTAACGAAATATTTATATACTGTCATAGGTCTTCCTCCTTAAAAATACATAGGATATACTAATAAGAACTATACAATAAATTGATAAGATCAAAGCTCCTTCAATTACAGTTTGAGTGTTTCCTAACAGATTTATCCTATAAAGATTATTAGTTATTATGGCGATTGGATTTATCTTTCCTAATACTGGAACACTCTTATCAAGCCAAATCTTTATATTTGGTGATATCATTCCTGATAAAGCTGATAAAAACAAAGTAATCATAATACCTAAAATAGTCTTTGTATTTTCATTTTGTTTATTAGAAGCTCCAATAAATATTCCAAGGGCTACTCCAAATAAATTTCCTGCTATTATAAAAATAGTGCTATACTTCATCTCTGTAAACAAATTAATCTTTAAGATATATTTTATAAAAATCAGCAATATCACATTTGAAAGTAAATTTAAAATTAGTGAAACTATGATACCTGCTAACAGAAATTCATTCTTTCGTAGGGGTGTTATATTTATCCTCTTGCCTACATTAGTTAAATTTGCTTGAATTAAACTTACTGTTACAATTCCAGGAAAAATTCCATAGGCAGAAACCATTGCAATTAGTGAGTAAAATATTATAATTACAATATCTGCTTTTTGATTTATTTCTGAAATATATTCTACTGTAAAATCAAATTTTTCAATAGGAACATTTAAACTTCCCATTTGTTTAATTTGATCAAGTATCTCTTTAATTATAGTCTGATTTACTCCTGATTTTTTGACTAATAGATTTAAATCGTCGTCAATAAATCCTTGAATTTCTTCATTCTCTAACTTGTCATTTATTTCATCCTCTGAGAGTTTATGAACATTTACTATTTCGATTTCTTCCAATATAAATGCAATTGGGTTTTGAGAGCTTATTCCTATATCTATATTCTCTAGTTCTATATTTATCAGTCCGTTGAAAGCTGTGTAGAAAAATATTGCCATTATCAATGGATATATTAAAGTCCAGAAAAGAAAAGATTTGTCTCTATATAAGTTTTTCCCTTGATATATACAGTTACGAAATACACTTTTCATATCAATCTCTAAGCTCCTTCCCTGTTAATTCTAAGAATACATCATTTAATGTAGGTAATTGACTATATAGTTTTGTATAGGTGAGATTGTTTTCTTTTATAAACTCCAATAGATTTGATAAGTTATTGAGTCCATTTTCAAACTTTATAATATAGTCATCTTCTCTTTTCTCTATATCAATTACATGAGGTATTTTCCTAAGCTTTTGAACCGTTTCATCTTTAATCACTGAAAATCCAACTACTATTTTTTCAGTTGTTGTTATCATCGCCTTCAATTCTTCATTAGTTCCTGAAACCAAATTTTTGCCATTATCCATGATTATAATCCTCTTACAGAGCATTTCTGCTTCCTCTAAATAATGAGTAGTATATATAATAGTGCTGCCTTCTTGATTTAACCTTTTTATTCCATCTAATATGAAGTTTCTACTTTGAGCATCTACTGCAACCGTAGGTTCATCCAAAAAAATCAACTTAGGTTTATGAGATATCCCACAAGCAATATTTAGTCTTCTTTTAAGTCCTCCACTTAATTTCTTAGGATAGAATTTTACATAATCCTTTAGACCTACAAACTCTATAGCTTCTTCTACATATTGTTTTCTCGTGACTCTATCTTCTACATAAAGTCCGCAGAAATAATCTATATTTTCCCTTACGGTTAAATTCTCAAAAACTGAAACCTCTTGAGGCACTACTCCTATTTGTTTTTTAATATCATAGGAGTTTGAGGTCATTTTCTTTCCAAATATTTGTATTTCACCTTTATCAAAATTCAATAATGAAAGAATACAGTTTATTGCCGTAGTCTTACCACAGCCATTAGGACCTAAAAGCCCCAATATCTCTCCCTCTTCGACCTCCATATTGAAATGCTCAAGGGCAATTAATTCCTTATATCTTTTTACTAAATTATTAACTTTTACTATCACTTAAATCACTCCCCCTATTTCATCTTAATTTAATTATACGAATTTGGAGTTTTTCATTGTAGTGTATAGAATCACAATATAATATGACAAATG